>JAISXJ010000115.1 GCA_031270565.1 Prevotellaceae bacterium | reverse complement strand
CGATTGAACATCGCAAAATGTATCCACTCTTCGTTAATGCCGCTATATTGCATGATTTTCAACTGTGGATTTTCTTTTGAAAAATGGTCTAAATCCACTTCATACTCAAAAACTATGAGGCTTTCGTTTGTATTTTTCCATCTGCACTTTACTATTTCTATTGCAGTATTAAGATCGCTTGTAAGGAAGAACCCGCGACCTGAATCGGGATAGTGCGTACATTTAGACAAATCAACTTTGTCAAACCAAACATTGGTACCGTGATAAAGTTTCATCTGATTTTCAATCTTTTAACACAAAGAAATCGCGACTTTTTTACATCTGTCGCGATTTCTTCTATTATCAATTCTGTCTCAATTATTTCCCTCCTCTAAAGCCAGATCAAGCGCCTCGTGCATCTCGCGGATGAAATGGAAGGTTAATCCGTGCAGATAGGCGGGTTCGATTTCCTCAACGTCTTTTTTATTATCCAAACAGAGTATAATATCGGTGATACCGGCACGTTTGGCAGCTAAAATCTTCTCCTTGATGCCGCCCACAGGCAGAACCTTACCACGCAGAGTAATTTCACCCGTCATAGCCACACGACTTTTAACCTTGCGTTTCGTGAATGTCGAGACCAGCGCCGTCAGAATAGCGATACCAGCCGAAGGACCATCTTTAGGAATGGCGCCCTCAGGCACGTGAACATGCCCGCTATGCTCCTCGAGAAACTGCTCGGAAATACCCAGCAGCTCAGCATGTGCTTTGATATATTCCATTGCCAGCATAGCCGATTCCTTCATCACATCGCCCAGATTACCCGTAAGCGTCAACTTGCCACCCTTACTCTGATTAACGCTTGATTCAACATAAAGTATCTCGCCGCCAACACGTGTCCATGCCAGACCGGTTACGACACCATAGCGGTGTTTGTCCTCATATATATCGTGAGTATAACGCTGCACACCGAGATATGTCTTGAGCAAATCAGCCGTAACGCTGTGCTCATAGGGAGTGTCCGAGGCAATTTTTGTGGAAATCTTACGCAATACTTTTGCTATCATACGGTCAAGCTCGCGCACGCCGGATTCACGGGTATAATCCTCAATGATTCCTGCAACCGCTGTTCTGGTGAATTTCACCTGCTTTTTGGTGATGCCGTGCGCTTCAAGTTGCTTGGGTACCAGGTGGCGAATGGCAATTTCGATTTTCTCATCCGGAATATAACCGTTTACCTCAATAAGTTCCATACGGTCAAGCAACGGCTGAGAAATGGTGTCCAGATTATTAGCGGTAGCGATAAAAAGTATTTTTGACAAGTCGTAATCGACGTCTATAAAAT
Organism: Prevotellaceae bacterium; assembly: GCA_031270565.1. Taxonomy (GTDB): domain Bacteria; phylum Bacteroidota; class Bacteroidia; order Bacteroidales; family Paludibacteraceae; genus F0058. Next base: position 6,670 of record JAISXJ010000115.1, on the reverse strand, counting down.
TGTCGTGGAAAGCGTTGTTTTGTTCGGGGTCAAGGGCTTCCAGAAGAGCAGAAGCTGGGTCGCCCTTGAAATCCGAATTAACCTTGTCTATTTCGTCCAGCACAAAAACAGGGTTGGATGTTCCAACCTTTTTCAAATTCTGGATAATACGCCCCGGCATAGCGCCGATATAAGTACGCCGATGCCCTCGAATTTCCGCCTCATCATGCAATCCACCAAGCGACATGCGGACGTATTTCCGTCCAAGCACCTCTGCAATGGATTTTCCGAGCGATGTCTTACCCACGCCGGGAGGTCCGTAGAGGCAGATGATTGGAGAACGCAGGTCGCCTTTGAGTTTGAGTACCGCCAGATGTTCAATGATGCGCTCTTTGACCTTTTCCAACCCAAAATGGTCGCGGTCGAGAATCCGCTGCGCCCTTTTCAAATCAAACTTATCGGGAGAATTGACGTTCCACGGCAGGGAGACAAGCGTCTCTATGTAGTTTTGCTGTATCGGATAGTCAGGCGCGTGGGGATGCATACGTTCAAGCCGTTTTATCTCCTTTTCAAAGACTTGCGCAACAGCTTCCGACCATTTTTTGTCTTTGGCAGCTTCTCTGAGAGCCTCCACATCACGGGATAAACTGTCTCCGCCGCTTAATTCGTCCTGTATGGTTTTCATCTGCTGTTGCAGAAAATATTCCCGCTGCTGCTGTTCGATATCCATCCGTACTTTGGACTGGATTGACGATTTAATGTCAAGCAACTGCGATTCCTTTGTCAACGCATCAAGCAGTTGATAACCGCGTTCCTGTATGCTGTTACAGGCGAGCAGACGCGCCTTGACATCCACTGTGAGAGGGAAATTGGCACAGATATAGTTAATCAGCGCCAGATGGTCTTCCAAATTGCGCACGGCAAAGGTCATCTCCTCTTCGGGAATGTCGTTCGATACTTTTGAAATGTGAATAGCCAACTCTTTGATGGCTTCGATAAGCGCTTTAAATTCACGGTTGTTTGCTTTGGGGATAATGTCTTCAACCAATTCCACACGTGCTACGGGATAAATTCGCCCCGGCACAACAGCCTGCAATCTGGCTCTTTTTCGTCCGTGTAAGATAACAGATATTGAATTGTCGGGCATTTCGAGTATGCGAATCACTCTGGCAACAGTGCCACAGGGGTAGAGATCGTCTATTGTCGGGTCTTCCACATGCACATCACGCTGGGCGACTGCTATAATTTCCGTGCTGTTTTTATAAGCATCGCGTACCACCCGAAGAGATTTTTTCCGTCCAATGGTTATGGGCAACACGACATGTGAGAAAAGCACTCCGTTTCTCAGCGCCAAAAGCGGCAGATTATCTCCCGTTCGACACTCTACAGTAGTATCATCACCGTCTGCCAACACTGAAACCACGCCGGACAATTCGTCGCCGTTATCTAAAGTTGTTTGTTCTTCTAAAGTAATCATATCTGCGATTTATATTATCATTTTTTCGTCGCGCAAAGGTACGCCTTTTTTTAGTTTTTAGTTAGTAGAGTGTAGTTGTTAGTGAATAACGAATAGTAAACAGTGATTAGTGCTGTTTCCTGCGGGACACATTATTCGTTATTCACTATATTATAGCGCCTCAAAAAAAGAATTAATCCTAAAACCACCGCGTACTGCTGTTAACGTCGCTTTTCTTTTCATATTTCATGTCGCGCAGCATAGAAGAATTTACGCCTATGGTAATCATAAACGATTTGTACAAGCCAATAGGCGTAACCGTTGCCGACAGCGTCCAGCAATGCAGGTCGCGCGACATAGAGAGCGTCAGACCGTTGAATTTCCAATTTTTTAGGTCGAGCGTTGTTACGCAGTTGAGTTTCCAGTATGGCGTTGGATTGATATAGCCCGACAGGGAGACGGTATTGCCGTCCCATTTGCGTTTGTATTCCATTTTGTCGAAATCAAAGTTATCCAGTCCACTCTGCTGTTGCCACCCGACGGAATAGGAGAACGAAATATTCCATTTGATTTGTATCTTTTCATAACCTTCCGCATCCGGCTTTGTCTCTTTTTCCTCGTCAGAGGTTGTTTTTTCCTGCTGTTTGTTCGGGTCAAGGTCAAAGGCGTTTTCGTCTTCTCCCGACAAATCGTCCTCTTCTGTCTGCTGTTTGTTAGCGTCTTTGTTCTGCTTTTTTTTGAATGTATCGTTGTTGAGAGAATAAGCAAACGTTGTTCTTGTGCCGAGAAAACGCGGCAATTTTCCGTTATCCCACCGTAAACGGTTAACCCTTACAGGCGTTCCGGAAGCGTTGAGAGCGTACATATAAGGGTCGAATGCCCCACTCAGATTGAGCGTAAAAGATTTGGTGAGTTTAACCCTCAGACTTGCGCTGAAATTACTCCACCGCATGGAATCGGCGGCAATATTATAGTTGCCTGAAATGGAAAAGTTGTCAATCAGGCTTATCTTTTTATAGACAACATTAGCCGTTGTATCCGAAGCGCGACGGTCTTTTACTTTCATCTCCACGTTATTGCCCAAAGAGAAGCCCAAAGACCCTGTTTTTCCTCTACCCGGAATACCGTATTTTCCGGAGGAATAGGGAGAATAAGTGATTGTTTCCTGCGACGTTGGCAGAGAGGTAACGGGGTCGATAAGTACTTTTTCGTAGCTTTTGTAGAAGCGCCACATCGGGTCGCTGAAATCCGGAGCGTATGAAAAACTCAGTGTCGGCGTCATCACATGACGTATTTGGTCTATCCTGTCGCCGAAAATGGCGCGACTTGGCGTATAAAAACCGAACAGTTTGGTATTCATGCTCACCCCCATATTAAAATCATAGACACGATAGAAGCCGCTGAGCGTATCCAGCAGTTCCTGTTGTGTCTGCGTATCCCACGACCGTTCTATCTTGTTGAAATACCAGCGACTGTTGTAGTTAATGGAAGGGGTAATGCTCAGGTATCTCAGGACGGTGAACGATGCCGAAACAGGCAGTGTATGCCGCACGGCATTTGACCAGTCCCGTGTAAAGGAAGAGTGCAGCAGTTTGCTTTCTTTGGTGTTGATGGAATTTTCAAAAGACATGGTATAGGAGAAAGCTATTTTTTCGTAAAACCGTTCTTTCCCGACGGCGTTTTTGCGTTTCAGCGGATAGATACGGCTCATAGCAGCGGTAAATGTGGGCAGGGTCATACTGATAGTCGAATCCTGTGTGCGCTGCGTTACACCGACATTCAGAGACAAACTCCACGGACTTTCGGGAAAACGCTGCGAATAATTGACCGACGACGAGGTGATGTTCTGCGACTGTAATGCGGGATTATAAACATTGTTCACATTATTACGATTATATCCGCTTGACGTAAAATTGACCGATGCCGAAAGCGTCCGGAACTGATTTGCCTTAGGGTCTTGTGTATGCCGCCAGTTAAGGCTGAAACTCGGTCGCTTGGAATAATCGGACATTCCCTTTTCGCCGAAAACATCCTGCCGATAGGCAACATCCACCGATCCTGAGAATTTGTATCGCATTTTGTAGGTGCTTGCCGCCCTGACCGCCCATGTTCCTTTGGTGAAAATCTCACCGGTAAGCGCCAGATCCACATAATCGTTTATGGCAAAATAATAACCGCCATCACGCAGGAAAAGCCCCCGCTCCATTTCGTCGCCGTATGAGGGCATAATGACACCGGAAGAATAGGTTTGATTAAACGGAAAAAAACCAAAAGGAATCGCCAGCGGCAACGGCACATCCTCTATGACTAAATAAGCGGGACCGGCTGCAATAAAACTGCCGGGTTTCACTTTGGCTTTGGTGAGTTGCAGATAGAAATGCGGATGGTCGTGATGGTCGCAGGTGGAATAGGTGCCGCCTTTCATAAACATCATGTCGTCGGCGGTTTTTTTTGTGCGGTCGGCAACAATATAGCCTTCGCCCTGCTGCGTAACCACCCGCCGGATATAGGCGCGTTTGGTTTTAAGATTATAACTCAAATCCCTTGCGCGATATTCTTCGCCACCATCCTTGAAAACCGGCGTACCGGTTTCAACGCCTATGGTATCGGACAAACCGCTGGCATAAAGCAGACTGCTGTCCATATTCATCCGAATAAAATCGGCTTTCAGTTCGATAGGCTTTGGCGACTGATAGACCATCACCCCCTCACGATAGAGATAGACCGTGCCGTTTTCCCTGAATACAATCGAATCTTTGGCGTTGTAATCCACACGGGCATCCAGCTCTGAGGTATTCGATGCCTTGAGTGCAACAGTATCCGGCATTATGGAATCGGTATAAAGAGACAGCGAATCCGTACGCAACGAATCGACTGTTGACAAGCGTACAGAATCCCCGACCTGCTGTCCATAGCTCAAAGGCGATAGCAGGCAACTCAGGTATAATCCGACAAAGAGAGGTAATATTCTGTTTAACAAAGCTCTGAAATATTTCCTGCTTTCGGCAGGTGTTCAGGGAAAAAATGCCTGCAAAACTAATCATTTAGACGCTTATTAACAGTATGGCAAGTCATTATTTATGTTTTTTTAGTATGTGCTGTCGTTTGGAACAAGAAAAAGGGGGAAATTTTTCCTTTTTCTTAACGTAGGCTCTGCCCGCGTCGCAGCTAAAAACAAGCGTCTGCGCTTGCAAATTCGTTGTTGAAATTAGGTTTTCCTTGAAAAATCTAATTTTTAGAAGCCCCCTATATTATCATATTTTTTCAATTTCGGCTATTTGTAACAATATTATGTTATTTTATACCTGTTTTGCGTTGTTAATAGCAGTAATTTTGTAGTCGAAAATTTATGTATAACACCTTTTAATGAAGTATGAATAAAATCAAATTGTTTCTTGTTATTGGAGCGCTTGCTTCTATGTGCATTATTTCCGTTGATGCACAGAATATTACAGGAATATGGATAACCGAAAAAAGCGAGTCAAAAGTGGAAATTTTTGAGCGAAACGGCGAATATTCCGGCAAAATTATTTGGATAAAAGTCCCGACTGAAAAGGACCAGAAAAATGTCGGTACGGTAATTCTAAAAAATTTTATCCGCAAGGACGACAAAACTTGTGAAGGGATGATATTTGCCCCGCATCTGAATAAAAATCTTAAAGGGACTATCACCGTAAAAAGCGAAAACGAAATTGAGGTGCGCGGACATTTTGCGTTTTTTAGCGGTAAACAATTCTGGATTAGAGAAATTAAAAATAAAGATTAAAATAGTATGAATCAACAGTTTTATGATTTTAAAGCCGTTTCGTTACAAGGTAAGGAAATAGGTATGGACACTTACAAAGGCAATGTGGTGTTGGTGGTCAATACGGCAAGCAAATGCGGTTTAACACCTCAATACGAAGGACTTGAACGCCTGTATCGCAATTACAAAGACAAAGGTTTTGTAATTCTGGGCTTCCCGTGCAATCAGTTCGCGGGACAGGAACCGGGCAACGAAAAGCAAATTGCCGAAGGCTGTTTGCTCAACTACGGCGTTAGTTTTCAGATGTTTTCAAAAATAAACGTGAATGGCAAAGATGCACATCCGCTCTATAAATACCTAAAAACAAAATTAAAAGGATTTCCGGGAAATGCGGTTAAATGGAATTTCGGAAAATTCCTGATTGACAGAGAAGGAAATCCCGTAAAACGTTTTTCTCCAATAACATCCCCCAGAAAATTAAGAAAAGATATTGAAAAACTGTTGTAACAAAAATAATCAAAAATGACTAAGAAACTCATTTTCACAGCGATGGCAGTCTGCCTCTTTGCCAGCTGTTCCAACGAGAAAGGGACACAAACGCAGGACAAAATCATTCCTGTAAAAATAATGGAAATCGTCGCCACGCAATCGACCGGCAGTAAAAATTATGTAGGCACGGTGGAAGAATCGGCTGCCGTTTCGCTTTCGTTTTTGCTTATTGGCACGGTGGAAGAAGTTTTCGTGCAAGAGGGGCAGCGGGTGCAAAAGGGGCAGTTGCTCGCCGCGCTTAACTCTGCTACGGCTGAAAATTCGTATCAGGCGTCGCTCGCCAAACTGCGTCAGGCACAGGATGCTTACGACCGTCTTGCGCAAGTTCGCGCCGGCGGCTCTTTGCCCGATATTAAGTTTGTGGAAGTGGAGACAGGATTGCGGCAGGCACAATCAATAGCTGCCATTTCAAAGAAAAACCTCGACGACTGCCGCTTGTACGCACCTCGCAATGGCGTGATTGCCGAACGCAACATTGAGGCGGGCGGTAGCGTAAATGTGGCTCAGGCGGCTTTTAAACTCGTTTCGGTGGAGAAAGTTTTTGTCAAAATTCCTGTACCCGAAAACGAAATCGGCGGCATTACCGAAGGACAGCAGGCTGCGATTGAAGTTCCCGCGTTGGACAACAAACAATTCAGCGGCGAAGTGGAATTAAAAGGCGTGTCAGCCGACCCGATTTCGCACACCTACGAGGCGAAAATCGGCGTTGCCAACCCGCAGTCGTTACTAATGCCCGGAATGGTTTGCAAGGTAAAGACGTGGCGTGCAATGTCTAATGCGGAAATTGTCGTTCCCAACCGCAGTATTCAAATTTCGACGGACGGCAAGCAGTACGTTTGGTTGAACGACGGCAACATTGCCCGCCGGCAATTTGTAAAAACAGGCGATTTGACCGACAGCGGCATTGTCGTAAGCGAAGGCTTGTCGGCAGGCGATAAGAT
>JAISXJ010000111.1 GCA_031270565.1 Prevotellaceae bacterium | reverse complement strand
TTGCGTCCCTTGCGGTTAAATATTTTTTACCGCAAAGAACGCAAAGGATTACGCAAGGAACGCAAAGATTGTCTCGCCAAAGTGGGAGAGTAATATCAAATAATCAATTTTCAGGAGTTCCCGTTTATAAAAAATACTTTTGAGACAGCCCCACAAATTATTAAATTTTTATCACTATATGGCAAAAAGAGAAAAACAATGTGCATTTTGCGGACGCTCCGAGCGCGAAATCAAAATGATGGGCGTGGTAGGCGAGTATATAATCTGCAAGGACTGCGCCACACAACTCTATCAATTTGTAGGAGAGTCCAATAGGCAACAGAAAAGTAACGTCCCTGAACTGACTCGCACTGCAATCCCAAAGCCAACAGAAATCAAAGATTTTCTTGACCGGTACGTTATCGGACAGGACGATGCAAAACGCTACCTGTCAGTAGCCGTGTACAATCACTACAAGCGGCTGATGCAAAACAACAATGCTGAGGATATAGAAATAGAAAAGTCGAATATAATTATGGTTGGCGCCACCGGCACGGGCAAAACCCTGCTTGCCAAAACCATAGCCCGCAAACTGCAAGTGCCTTTCACCATTGTTGACGCTACTGTGCTGACCGAAGCCGGCTACGTGGGCGAAGACGTGGAAACAATTCTGACCCGCCTGCTGCAAGTTGCCGACTATAATACCGAACTTGCGCAACGCGGCATAGTTTTTATAGACGAGATAGATAAAATTGCACGCAAAAGCGATAACCCGTCAATCACGCGGGACGTAAGCGGCGAAGGCGTGCAGCAAGGGCTGCTTAAACTGCTCGAAGGGTCGATAGTGCAAGTGCCACCGCAAGGAGGGCGCAAACATCCGGAGCAAAAAATGATTGCCGTTGATACGCAAAATATACTGTTTATTTGCGGCGGAGCATTTGACGGGATTGAAAATAAAATAGCGCAACGACTTAATACACAGGTTGTTGGATTTGAAGCATCATTGCAGACAAACCATATAGACCGCAATAATTTGTTGCAATATATTGCCCCGCAAGATTTGAAATCGTTTGGATTAATCCCCGAAATTATAGGTCGTTTGCCCATTATTACTTACCTTGAACCGCTTGACCGAACCGCATTAAGAAAAATTTTGACCGAACCGAAAAATTCTGTTATAAAACAGTATGTAAAACTCTTTGAAATGGACAATATTAATTTGAGTTTTAACGAAGATGTGTTGGAATATATTGTTGATAAGGCAATAGAATTTAAACTCGGCGCTCGCGGACTGCGCTCAATTGTAGAAACGATTATGATTGACCCCATGTTTTCGATGCCGACAAGCAACGAAAATTCGCTGGTTATAGATATTGATTATGCCCGTAAAAAATTAGACAAAACAAATGCAAATCGCTTGCGAGCGGCATAATGTTCAGTTTCCGGTTTCCAGAAATTGAAAATTATTTTTGCATTAAGGCAAAGTATTACATCTGTATATTGCTAATTGCTAATTGCTAATTAATTAAAACACTATCAACATGAAAAAAACATTGTTCGTATTGCTTGCTTTGATTACAATGATTGACTTATCGGCGCAACTTGAAAATTCTATCTCCGGTTCTGCGTCTATTGCTGAAACATCTGTTGCAGACGGACGGCGATGGATGCCTTTTCACAACCCCGCAAATCTCGGCTATTTGGATAATACGGAAGTAGGGCTGACTTTTGAAAACCGCTTCTTTATCAAAGAACTGTCCACAAAAATCGCCCACGCAGGCATCGTTACCGGCAAAGTAAACATTGGGGTTGGCGTCTCGCATTTTGGATACTCCGTTTACCACGACATTCTGGCAGGTGCAGCGCTGGCACGAAATTTTTCCGACAGATTTGCTATCGGCGTTCAATTCAACTACTTTACGAGTTATTTTGTGCAGGAAAATCGCTACCGAGGCGCACTGTTAGGACAGATTGGGGCAAATATAAAAATAAATACTCGCCTGAATGTTGCCTTCAACGCTTTTAATCCTTTTTTAACAAATATTAAAACCGAAACATCGGTCAAGAAACTGCCTTCGGTTTACTCGCTCGGCACGTCCTTCTTCTTTTCGGAAAGCCTTGTCTGGCGCACGCAAGCCGACAAGAACTTGAACGCGAACTACCGATTTGCAACCGGGTTCGAGTATTATTTCCGCGATGTATTCACCTTGAAATTAGGCGTTTACGGATACGACTATTTAGTAAGTTGTCTGGGAGCAGGACTCCGTTTTGGTAACTTCTTCTTCGATTTGAACGCAGAAATGCACCCTCAATTAGGAATAAACACAATGGGAATGTTGAGGTATAAGTTATAAGTTATTCTATTAGTGGTTAGTGCTTAGTTAGCAGTGAATAAACTCTAATAACTACACTCTAATAACTACACTCTAATAACTACACTCTAATAACTATACTCTAATAACTATACTCTAATAACTATACTCTAATAACTATACTCTAATAACTAATAGCGATAACTGAAAACTAAATAATTTCTCCCTCCTTCGTTGAAGGAGGGAGAACAATGAAGTATAAAACATTTTTATTTTTTAGACTTCTGCTTCACAGCAGGTTTAGTGTCCGTTGCGAAAAAGTTCAATACACCGTGCGAAACTCGCTCAAATCACTGCTTGCGGATGTTGAATTATTAGCAAAAAGAGCCAAGAATTTTGAGTTTCTTTTGTTTTTGCTCTCATTATCAGCCACTTACATTATTTCGCTTCCAGTCCAAATGTGAATCCTGCCTGCACCTTTTCTATCAATTCAGGTACAATGTCTTCGTAGTTACCTGCAATGCCGAAATCGGCATGATGAAAAATAGGCGCTTTGGGATTATTGTTAATTGCTACTATCTTACCGCTTTCTTTAATGCCTGCGATATGCTGAATTGCGCCGCTAATGCCGATTGCCACATAAACTTTGGGGCGCACGGTTTTACCTGTTTGCCCAATCTGACGCGCGTACTCTGCAAATCCGTTATCGACCACCACACGACTGCATGCCCATTCTGCTTTTATGTTTTTGTCTTTGAGCGCCTCGGCAAGTTGCTGAACCAGTTTCAGCCCGTCGCCAACAGCGCCGCGCCCGCCGGAAACAATAATGTCGGCATCAAAAAGCGACTGCAACCCGCCTTCGCCGCGCTTGGTATCAATTATTTGCGTAACAAAATCTTCATTGTTAAGTTTCGGAGCAAATTTCGAAATCGTGCCTGTCCGTCCGCGCTGCTGTGCAGGCACGGGGAAAGTACCTGCACGGGCGGTAGAAATCTGCGGATACACAAATCCGAGAATCGTAGCGAGTTTGCTTTCGCCGTAAGTGGGGCGGCGGCTGTGCAACACAGGGCGAATAATGCGCTTGTTTTTGCGGTCGATATAGTGCCCCATTTCAAGCCCTGTGCAATCCGCAGTAACGCCTGAACCCGTCCTCATGCCGATACGGGGAGCGAGTTCGCGACCGGCAGTTGTTGCCGCAAAAAGCGCAACTTCGGGCTTCCGCTCCCTGATTATTTGTGTAATAATATCTGAAAATGGCAAAACAAGATATTCTTCCAATTTGTCGTTCTCTACCAAAATAACCTCGTCCGACCCGTACTCAAACAGCGTGTTTACCAACTCTTTAACATTCTTTCCAATTATAACTGTCGAAATTTTTGTGTCGTTACCAAGTTGGTCAGCCAAATGGCGTGCAGGAGTAAGCAGTTCCAGCGAAGGACGGGCAATTTTGCCATTGGTGATTTCTGCCCACGTAAGAATACCCTTATTCTGTTCGCGTAAGTCAACTATCGGAAAATCAGGCAACTCCTTTGTCTCTTTTTCTGCCTTCTCTTTTTTGACGAGTGCGTTTCCGCCTTTTTCCCATTCCTGTATGAACGAATTAACAAGTTGCTCGTCGCCCTGCCCTGTGGCTAAAGCCACAGGCGGTCGGTCGCTTTCAATGTTTGCAACTGCGGCAACAATTGTCGGCGAGCCGTTTATGCCTATCAATGCCTGCTGTTCGGGGGTCATTTTTATGTCGTCAACTGACAGCACATTAATCGTTGTATAACGCGCCTTAATTGCGCCAATCAGAGACGGTTTGCGCGGCTTCACGCCTGTGGGAGTGAGCGAAATAAGGCAGGGCATCGGCAGTTTGAGTATCTGGTAGCCTCCTTCTATGATACGTCTGGCAGTAACGGTGTTGCCGTCATTTGCTTCTACGCGCTCAACGAAAGTTGCCTGCGGGATTCCCATATTCTCGGCAACCTGCGACGGGACGTGTGCGGTGTCGCCGTCAGAAGTTTGACGACCTGCAAAGATGATAAAAGGTTCTTTTCTATCCTTGCTAAATCCGAGATATTCGAGCATCGTGCTGATAGCCAGCCCTGTAGCATAGGTGTCAGAGCCGCCAAGTTTGCGGTCGCTGAGCAAATACGCCTCGTCATAGCCCATTGAGATAGCCGTTTTCAGAGATGCCTCAAAAGACCCGGGACCCATCGAACATACAATCATACGCGCATCGGGGTACTGCTTTTTCAGTTGAAGTCCTGCCTCCAAGCCAAACTGACAATCAATATTAATGATAGATTTCGCTTTCGTTCGGTCCATCAAACCGTCTTCGCCCATTCGCATTTCGGCAGGGAGTGGCACCTGTTTTATTAAACTGATTATTGTTAAAGCCATATTTTTTGTTTGTTTTTTCCGCTTAATTGCTATTTCTTATTTTTTGTGATTTTTTTTACAGAATAAATTTCCCCTCTTTTTTCTTTACAGGAAATAAAATTATTCAGCCTGCTCTCCTTCTCCGTTCTCTTCCGTTGTGGGAAGTTGTGTGCCTTCAATGGCATTGGCGGCGGCTTGTTGTGCCTGCTGCAATTGCTCCTCGCTAATACCTTTCTCTTTCATTACTCGGTCTTTGCACGCGCTGCAAAGTTCTGTAATATTCTTTAACTCACGCGCTTGCGCCACTGTTCCCGAATAAATGTCTGTGGTTTTGGCTGTATTTATGTAACGGCAGTCGTCATACAAATGGAACTTTGTACCCGACTTTGTCCAGTATACAAAGTCTTTTCCTGTAAGTGTTTCTACTTCAGATGTTTGCGCTGCATATTGCTCTTGCGATGCGGGGTTATAGTCGGCGCTTGCCGCGCCTCCGCCAACCATAAATGCTGCGGCAATCGCTCCCACAAGATATTCTTTTTTAATAAACGCAAGAATCACTACGGGCAAAAAGCATACGGCAGCCATTATAATGCCCAACTGACTTTGAATACCAAAGAGCGCACTTGCTTTTGAGGGCGGGTTGAGACGGTTTGCCTTTTTCCAGAAACCGGAGCCTGCTATAAGCAAAACCAAATCAACAAGCAAAATAACAATCAGCATAACACGTTTGCCTGTTGTTAGAGCAATTTCGGGGTCTTTCTTGAACAGAATCACCATTGCAACCACTTCGGCGACCACAGCCAGCGCCCACAATACGATTGCCAAAAGGCGATTTTGCGAAGCCTTGCCTTTTGCCTCGGCAGTAGGGGTGAAAACTTTCCCCGAAGAGGATGAGGCTGAAGACGGCTTGTTTTCTACTCTAATTACGTTCTTTTTTGTTGCCATTTTTCTAAAATTTTTAAAGTTATATAATCAATTTTATAAGTTAATTCTTAACGATTTTCATACTGCTTTGCGTAATAGTCTCTGTATTGTCCATTAACAATATGTTCGAGCCATTCTTCGTTTTCCAAATACCAGTCAACTGTTTTTTTGAGTCCTTCTTCAAACTGCAACGACGGCTGCCAGCCCAGTTCGTTCTGCAACTTGGACGAGTTGATGGCATAACGAAAGTCGTGTCCTGCACGGTCGGTAACGAAAGTAATCAGTTGCGCCGACTCTCCGTCAGCACGTCCGAGTTTTCTGTCCATAATTTTGCAGAGCGTATTTATCAGGTCAATATTTGTCCATTCGTTGTTGCCGCCGATGTTGTATGTTTCGCCGTCTTTTCCGTTGTGAAAAATGATGTCTATTGCGCGTGCGTGGTCATCTACCCAAAGCCAGTCGCGTATGTTTTCACCTTTCCCGTAAACAGGGATAGGTTTGCGATGTTTTATATTATTGATACTTAACGGGATGAGTTTTTCGGGGAAATGGTGCGAGCCGTAATTGTTTGAGCAGTTCGACACAACTACCGGCAAGCCGTAAGTATCGTGGTATGCGCGTACAAAATGGTCGCTGCTCGCTTTTGATGCCGAATAAGGCGAGTGAGGCTGATATTTTGTGCTTTCGGTAAAGAATGTGCCGTCGTTTTCCAATGCTCCGTAAACCTCGTCAGTAGAGATGTGGTAAAAGCGTTTCCCCTCAAAACTGCCTTTCCATGCTTCCTTGGCTGCGTTCAGCAAATTGACAGTGCCAAAAACGTTTGTTTTTATAAATGCCATCGGGTCGGCAATGGAACGGTCAACGTGGCTTTCGGCAGCGAGATGAATCACGCCATCAAAATTGTATCGGGCAAAGAGCGCAGAAACAAACTCCAAATCTGTAATATCGCCCTTCGCAAATAAATAGTTGGGACTGCCTGCAAGGTCTTTCAGATTTTCAAGATTGCCCGCATAGGTAAGCGCATCGAGATTGAGGATTAGATAATCTGTATATTTATTTACAAACAAACGCACAACATGCGAACCGATAAATCCGGCTCCGCCTGTAATCAAAATAGTTTTTCTCATTTGCCTATATTCTATAAATTATTAAAATTCAAATATTATAACGCTATCGTAATTCCGCTGAAGTGCATATTACAGGGCGATTTTCAAACTTGTTATTTTTGAGAACTCCTCTACACTGCACAACATTTTTTCGTCCTTTTGGGCGATGCATGCATCGCCCCTACTAACAACTCGCACAACTTACTTTTTAATTCTTTTTGCAAAAATAAGAGTATTTTTACTTATGTCCAAATTATTTTTGTTTTTTTTTAATGGTTTGTAAACAAAATGTGTTATTTGTGTTTTATTTAAATTCAAATTCCGCGTTAAAATTTTTATGCAAAGTTAGCGTTTTTTTTCCAATGCAGGATTTATTTGGAATAGTTGTTAGTGATTAGTTATTAGAGTTTAGTGATTAGAGTTTAGTTATTAGAGTATAGATATTAGATATTAGATATTAGATAGTAGATATTAGTGTTAAGTATGAAATGTCAAAAATATTTATTGTAAATCTCTATTAATTAGCAAATTATAAATCCATTTAATAATTAACTTAGTGATAATAAATTAATAAATTATAAAAGTTTCAATCCGTTATGTGTTTTGCTTCTGCTCTCGCTGCTTAAAACGTTGTTTGTTTTTTGTCCCTTAACAGTAGTTAAAATAACTAAACTCTAATAACTAAACTCTAATAACTAAACTCTAATAACTACTGATAACTGACAACAATAAACTTCGGCAAAGGTTTTAGTTGCCCAATGCCGAAGTTCTGATTTCTCTGCAAACATGCAATTAGTGCGCCGTATATCCGCCGTCAACCACAAACTGTGAGCCGGAAACAAACGAAGCCCTGTCAGAGAGCAAAAATGCGACCGCATCTGCAACCTCTTCCGAAGTGCCGAACCGTCCCTGAGCATGTTGTGCCGCCAGAGCAGCCTTCGCTTCCGGTGTGAGTGCGTTGAGCAAGGGCGTGTCAATATAGCCCGGATGAACGGAATTAATACGAATGCCTTTGTCGGCATAGCCGAGTGCTGCGGCTTTGGTCAAGCCGGTAACACCGTGCTTTGCAGTAACATAGCCAACGGCTGTCGCTTCGCCGACAAGTCCAAGTATCGACGCCGTATTGACGATTGCGCCGCCGCCGGCGCGAAGAATAGCCGGAATCTGCGCATGCATCCCGTAGAAAACAGCGTTCAGATTCACCTCTACCACTTTCCTGTAGCCGTCAATGTCAATGTCGGCGAGCAAGCCCTGAGGTCCGCTGATACCGGCGTTGTTGAATGCCAGATGCAATGCTCCGAACTCTTTTTCGGCAAATGCAACCATTGCTTCGTTTGCCTTGGGGTCGGTAACGTCGGCGGCAAATGCTTTGGCAATCCCGCCCGCTTTAACAATCTCGTCGGCAACGTCCTGTACCTTCTCTTTGTTAATGTCCACAACCACTATGGAAGCGCCCTGACGAGCAAGTTTTGCTGCCGTTGCTCTGCCGATACCGGAGGCTGCACCTGTAACGATGGCGACTTTACCTTCAAATCGCCTGCTGTAATTTACATATTCCTTTTTCATGATATTAAAATAATTAAAATTATAAACAAATTTTTTGCAAATATAATGTTATAAATTCGTTTTTTTTTATTGATTTTTTTTATAACGTTATAGTATTTGATAATTCTACTGATTTTATCACCCTGCAAATTATTGAATTTTAGATATATAAACCTGTATTTCTACCAAGATTATTAATTAATAATTCCACTTTCGCAAGTTCCACAACCTGCTGATTTATAATAAACAAGGTAGCATTTTATTTTGTTCAGTTACTTATTTTTACTAACTGTGTGTTGTAAAACAAAAAACAAGATGCTGCACAACAAAAGTACTAAAATTATTTCAGAACTTGGACAAATGCGAGAGTCGCGATTTTGACGCGCAAATCGCCGCTATAACGCTCTGTATACTGCAATTCAACCTGTTTTCTGCGGTCAAACGCTTTGAAAATTAAATAATTAATAGTGAATAGTGAATAGTGAATAGTGAATAATAAAATACAGAATACGCAGCAATTAATAATTAAGAAATTAAGAAATGAAGAAATGAAGAAATGAAATACGCAATAATGAAAAATCTAATAATCGCAACAGTAAGGGCGCGATTAATTGCGCCCCTACTCTGTGCCCCTCTGTGAAACCTCCCGCTTTGGCGGGACAAGTTCCGTGTCTCTCTGTGAAATTTATTTTTCACAGAGAGACACGGAGAACACACAGAGGGACACAGAGTTCTGAAAATCTCCCGCTTTGGCGGGACAAGTTTTGCAGATTT
>JAISXJ010000108.1 GCA_031270565.1 Prevotellaceae bacterium | reverse complement strand
CGACATAATAGACTCCCACAAAGACCGTGCGATGGGCTATAGCATACGGTGTGTGAAAAGTAACTGAATTGTGATTTTTAGCTCAAACAAACAAAAAGCCTCCGGAGATGGGGGCTTTTCTCTTTTGGGGTTCTCGCTCAAAGAAATAAGGCTACTCTTTGTTGAAGTTTTTTGCAAAGAAGCCAAGCATACATTTGTACAAATCCATACTGTTTTCTTCGCGGGCAAAGCCGTGTCCCTCGTTATATTTAACCATATAAGGCACATAAAATCCCCTCTCACGCATCCTTTCCACAATCTGGTCTGCTTCGTTGATGTTCACACGTGGGTCGTTGGCGCCCTGCACCACAAACAGCGGACGCTGAATCTTGTCTATCTGATATACGGGCGATACCTCTCTGGCAATCTCTGCTTCCTGCGGGTCGTCAATGTCGTACCATATCTGTTTTAGCATCTTCAAATAGAGTTTCCAGTATTCCGGAATGGTATTCATAAAGGTAAAAATATTTGACACCCCGACATAATCCACGCCACAGGCATAGCGTTCCGGCGTTCTTATCATCCCCATCAATGCGGCATAACCTCCGTGAGACCCGCCGTAGATGGCAATACGGTCTTTATCGACCCACCCCTGCGAGATGGCATACAGTACGCCGTCTTCAACATCGTCCATACAGGCGCGTCCCACCTGTTTGAATCCTGCCGTAAGGAATTTTGTCCCGTAACCGCCCGAAATTCTGAAGTTCACCTGCAAAGTAGCGTATCCGCGACTTGCAAAGAGCTGACACTCGGGATTGAATCCCCACGAGTCCCGTACGCCCTGCGGACCGCCATGCGGATTGACAATCAGCGGCGCCTTTTGTCCTTCCAAAGCGGCTTTGGGCAGTGTGATGTATCCGTGTATGGTCAGTCCGTCGCGACTTGTAAAGGTAATGGGACGCATCTCAGCCATATCTTCCTCTTTCAACTGCGGCATTAAATCGTAGAGCAAAGAGAAGCGTTTCTTTTTTGCATCGTATTGGTAGTAGGCGCCATACAGACAGTCGCTTTGAACCATAATGAGGAACGTGTTTTCGTCATCGTCGCTGTCCACAACATAATATTCTCTGTCTTTAAACCTATTCTTCATGCGCCTGCTAAGGTCTTTGTAGAAGTCGCTTTGCGGCACAATCACATATTTTCCCCCTTCAAAGGAGAAATAATCAATTTCGTAATTACGCTTGCGTGAACGCGCCATACCGCTCACGTCAAAATCGGGATTGGAAAATACCTCTTTCTCTATCCTGTTCTGTTTAAAATCATAGAGCACAATGCGCGACTTGTCGCTGCCAACGTTGGTAACCACGTATGCTTCGTCGGGATTTGAGGCGTTATAATTGAAGCCTGCAATGGAAAATCCCTCGTACCACGTGCCGTGATAGATGAGTTTAAACTCGCCCGTTTCAAGGTCTTTATAGTAAAGTTCGGCTTCAACGCCGTTTACCATACGGCTGTACGCCCGTAGATTGCCGTCTTTATCAAAGTTGTAGTCCGAAATGGGGTTTTCAAGGTCTTTGTTTTCGTAGAGTTGGGTCAGTTCGCCGGTAACAACATTCAGCAGATAGGGTTCAAACACCTGTCTGTTGTTTCTGTTCATCTGAATAATGATAAAATCTTTCTGCTCTTTCAGCATATTGATAATGCCCGACTTCACGCCGTCGAAAGGAGTCAAATCTCGGTTGTTTGAGCCATCCGGATTGACGGCGTAGAGGTGATAATCTTCATTGCCGCCCCTGTCCATCACATAGACCAGACGATTTTCATTCACCCATCCATAACCGCGAATAAGTTCGTCGGTCTCTTCGATAATGCGCTTTGTTTCGCCGGTTGCAATATTTTTGACATAGACGTGATTCTTCATCTGCTCGTCCTTTTCCTTGTAGGACATATATTTACCGTCGGGCGAAAGTTTGAAGGAACTTGCCTTCGGACGGGCGAAATAATCCTCTACACGGTATTTATAGTCGCCTTTGTCAAGGGCGGCAAGGGTGGCGAGTTCGTCGTCTGACGTTACCAGAGCGGTATTTCCGGGCAATTTATGCTCGAAACGTTCGAGTGTCAGCGGCAATGTCATATTCATCTGTTCAAAAGCGCCCTCAATGGTGTTACCGCTCAGCGTACCCGCGAATTTTATACCGAGTTGCGCTGAGGAAATCGCCAACTGACTCTCCTTAAAGCTGCTTTCTACCGGAATGTCAGATGCGCCCTGCAACGGCACATCCATTGTTGTGGACAGTGTTCCATTTTCGTCAAGTATGTGGAAAATGATTTCCAATGGTGTTCCCTGTACGTCAAGTGTGCCTTTCCAGTCGCCACCGACCTGTGCGTTTGTCATAACCATAAAAAAAAATGATACAAGTATTAAAGATATTTTTGTTTGCATAGTGTGTTGAATTTCTTTATTATTAAAATTTACCGTTCAATAAATTTAGTCGTTTTGCGCGACTCGGCATAGTCAAACAAGTTTGCCTCTGCTCTCGCTGCTTAAAACGTTGCAAATGTACATGAAAGTTTTGACATCTAACTGCGCTCCGACAACTGACAGCTAAACAAAAGCCCCTTGCGGGGCTTTCGTTGCTGTCTGAACGGTGATTAACATTCCGCTAATCACTGAATAACTATCTTTCCCTGCCAGTTCTCTTTGGCTGCAGTGATGCTGTAAGTGTACATGCCCGCAGCCAGATGACCGACCGAAACCGATTCGCCATTGCTTGTCATTTGCCGGAGGAGCGCCCTACCCTGCAAGTCATACAGCGTAAAGATGGCGGAAGAGACATTTTCCGGTAGCGTTATCGTAACATTATCCGTAGCGGGATTCGGATAGAGTGCAAGGGCAGTAGCATGTGTGCCGTCTATGCCTGTGATGGATTCAAAGATTGCCGTAAAAAGAGTATCCTGTGTTACGATAACAATACGCGGATTCTCCGTATTGCCGTCGCTCCATTTTGTAAACAGGCAGCCGGTATTGGCTGTTGCCGCGATGATTGCCGTATTGTTGGTGCAGGTATTTTCCTGCGTAACGGCAACGCTACCCCAGGAAGCAACATTACTTTGTACGGCAAGATTTTGTTGTGGAAGGTCTTCAATAAAATTGGAGAAACGGCTCCACGTTGAGACGCTTTGATATGCCTGTGCGCTGCCACAAGGAACGTGTACGGCAATATTGGTCGGCACACTGGCAAAAGCATTAACCCCAAGAGTAGGAGGATCAATCGCTTTCACATATATCGTCTCTAAACTGCTGCAACCGGAAAATGTGCCTCCGCCAATTGCCCCTGTCAAATTGCCGATTGTTACAGATTTTAGGCTACTGCAATTAATAAAAGTGGTCATCCCAATAATCGTTATAGAATTGGGTATTACGACCGACGTTAAGCCGCTACAACCGGAAAATGCTCCCTCGCCTATTCCTGTTACCGAATTGGGTATTGTTATAGTTGTTAAATCGCGGCAATTGAGAAAAGCACCATAACCAATTCGTATTGTCGAATTAGGGATGTCAAAATTTCCGCTTTTACCTGCAGGGAATTGTATTAATTGAGTTTTCGATTTATTAAACAATACGCCTTCAAAAGAGCTGAAATTGGGATTTTCCGCATCAACATCAAAGGCTGTCAAACTATTGCAGCTGGCAAAAGCATAATCTCTAACACTCGTTACGGAACGGGATATTGTTACTGAAGTCAAACCACTGCAATAGGCAAAAGCGTAAGCTTTAACAGTCTTTACCGATTCGGGAATTATTACAGAAGCTAAACTGCTGCAACCGTAAAAAGTATATTCTTCAATGTCTGTTATCGAGTTGGAAAGTGTTACTGAAATCAATCCCTTGCACTCGTAAAAAGCATTAACGCCAATATAGGTTACCGTATTGGGAATTTTCACTGATGTCAGGCTACTGCAATCACGAAAAGCATCATCTCCAATAGTCTTTACCGAATTGGGAATGGTTACTGATGCCAACTTGCTGCAACCGTAAAAAGTGCCTGAGTTAATGGACTCTACCAACCCCGGAATCCTTACTGAGGTCAGACTGCTGCAACCGCGAAAAGCATACATGCCAATGGTCGTTACCTGACTGGGAATGGATATCGATGCCAGACTGCTGCAATCGCGAAAAGCATAAGTGCCGATAGTTGTTACGGAACTGGGAATGGAGACCGACGTCAAATTGTTGCAGGAGTAAAATGCAAAATCGCCAATAGAGGTTACTCCTTGCCGGATTTCCAGTATTTTAATTTTATTCCGGTACGAAGACCATGGTTGCGACTCGGAGGTTTCTAAATTTTTCATAGCGCCTGTTCCGCTGATGGTAAGGGTGTAACTGCCTGTCCCTGAAAGCTCCCACGCGCATGCGCCGGTTACGCCGAAGGCTACAGTTTGAGCGCCCGCTCTGTTTGCAATACAGAAGCAGAAAATGGCTGTTAAGAATACAATTGTTTTTCTCATAATGATTCAATTTTTGATTGATTGATT
>JAISXJ010000091.1 GCA_031270565.1 Prevotellaceae bacterium | reverse complement strand
CGATAGCGCAGTTTGCGGAAAAAGCCGCCTCACAAACCTGCACCTGAAAGGTGCGACAAGTGATAAAAAGTCCTGCCTTGTCAGGCAGTGGATAGGAGGGCGTCGTTTTCCGCAGGTCGATGACCTGCGGTTATGAAGATATTGTCTTTCAGACAATCGGCGAAGCCAAAGGCAGGACTTTTTATCGTTTTCTAATTGCACAACAGGTTTCTTCATTATTCATTTCTTAATTTCTTAATTTCTTCATTATTCACTATTCATTATTCACTATTCGTTATTCACTAACAACTACACTCTACAAACTACAAACTAAAAAAAAAGGTGTACCTTTGCACGTCAAAAAACTTTTAATCTTTAATCTTTAATCGTAATGAATCTGTTAAAAACATTCAGTTCTATGGCAGTAGCCATCTCTTTAATCTCGTGTGGCGACACTGCCACTTCTTCATCCGATAGCGCCGCCGTTATCGGCAAACAGGAAATCAATATCTCCAACCGGCGTATAACCCCTGAGGCGCTCTGGGCTTTTGGTCGTTTGAACGATATGCAGGTATCGCCCGACGGCACAAAAATTCTCTATGGCGTTACCTATTTCTGCGTACCGGAAAACAAAAGTAACCGCGACCTGTTCGTGATAAACAGCGACGGCACGGACAACAGGCAGATTACCGCCACACCTATCGGCGAACACGCCGCCAAATGGGTGAAGGGAGGAGAAAAAATTGCTTTTCTCTCTGCGGAAAGTGGCGAGATGCAACTCTGGGAAATGAACGTCGATGGCAGCAATCGTGTTCAGATTTCCACGCGCGAAGGCGGTATCAGCGATTTTCTCTATTCGCCCGATAACTCGCAAGTCCTTTTCATCGCAGACGTCAAGTACGGTGAGCGCACTGTGGATGTTTATCCCGATTTGGACAAGGCATCGGGCATTATTGTCGATGACCTGATGTACAAACACTGGGACGAATGGGTAACTGCCATTCCGCATCCGTTTTTAGCCGATTCCAACGGCAGCGAATTAAGCAACGAACGCGATTTGCTTGAGGACGAGCCGTTTGAATGTCCTATGAAACCCTTTGGCGGCATCGAACAGGTAACATTCTCGCCCGACGGCAAAACCATTGCATACGTCTGTCGCAGAAAGGTTGGTCTGGAATATGCGCTTTCGACCAATTCGGACATCTATCTTTATGACATTGCCACCGGAACCACAGTGAAAAATCTCACCGACGGTATGATGGGTTATGATATTAATCCTTCATTTTCACCCGACGGTACCTTGCTTGCCTTTCAAAGTATGGAACGGGACGGCTGCGAATCGGACAAGAACAGATTATTTGTTCTCAACCTTGTTACCGGTGAACGTACAGACCTGAGCGCCGGATGGGACCAGAGTACGGAATCCTTTATCTGGAGCAAAGACGGCAAACAGATATACCTTATCAGCTGTCAACACGCCGTTACGCAGATATACAGGGCTGATGTAGCCGCCAAAACATTTTCAAAAATCACCGACGGACAGCACGACTACGAATCGGTAGCTCTGACCGACAAAGGCTTGGCAGGCGTGCGTCATTCTATGAGTATGCCTAACGAAATTTATACCATCGACGAGCAAAGCGGTCTCCAAACTCCTCTGACATTTGAAAACAAACACATTCTTGACCAGTTGGAAATGGGACGTGTAGAAGAACGCTGGATACCCACAACCGACGGCAAGCAGATGTTGGTCTGGGTGGTTTATCCGCCGGAATTTGACCCAAAGAAAAAATATCCGACTTTGCTTTACTGTCAGGGCGGACCACAAAGTCCGGTGAGCCAGTTCTGGTCTTACCGGTGGAATCTGCAAATAATGGCGGCAAACGACTATATCATTGTAGCGCCCAATCGTCGTGGGCTTTACGGCTTCGGACAGGAATGGCTCGAACAGATCAGCAAAGACTACGGCGGACAAAATATGCGGGATTATCTCTCGGCTATTGACGCCGTTGCCAAAGAGCCTTACGTGGACAGCGACCATCTGGGTTGTGTCGGCGCAAGTTATGGCGGATTTTCGGTCTATTGGCTGGCAGGACATCATAACAAACGGTTTAAAGCGTTTATTGCACACGACGGTATGTTTAATCTCGAACAGCAATTTCTCGAAACCGAAGAGATGTGGTTTGTGAACTGGGATATTGGCGGCGCTTACTGGGACAAAAACAACATCGCTGCGCAACGTACCTACGCCTCGTCGCCACACCGTTTTGTGGACAAATGGGATGCGCCCATTCTGGTTATTCACGGTGAAAAGGATTATCGTATTCTGGCGTCTCAAGGTATGGCAGCTTTTAACGCCGCCAAGTTACGGGGCGTTCCGGCAGAAATGCTTATTTTCCCTGATGAAAACCATTGGGTGTTGAAGCCGCAGAACGGCATACTCTGGCAACGCACATTCTTCCGCTGGCTTGACCGCTGGTTGAAGGTAAATGAATAAAACACAGCTTAAAAACTCTAAAACCCAAGCGCCAATCGTTCCCAAACAGAGCGATTGGCGCGTCATTCAATCTCTTGTAACGTGGGAAAACTGTACATCATTCCAACGCCTGTCGGCAATCTGGAGGACATCACCCTGAGGGCGATACGTCTGCTATCCGAAGTGGATTTGATCCTGGCGGAAGACACACGCACATCGCGTGTTCTTTTGGATCATTTTTCAATAAAAACGCCTGTACAGGCATATCATCTCTACAACGAACATCAGAAGGTGGCATCTGTGGTCAATAAGCTGACAAACAGCGTTACCATGGCGCTGATTTCCGATGCGGGTACGCCTGCTATTTCCGATCCGGGGTTTTTGCTGGTCAGAGAATGTATCCGGCAGGGGATTGAGGTTGAATGTTTGCCCGGAGCGACGGCTTTTACACCTGCCCTGGTTGATTCCGGACTGTCGTGCGAGCGCTTTTGTTTTGAGGGATTTCTGCCAACCAAAAAGGGACGGCAAACACGATTGAACAGCATTGCCAAAGAGGAGCGCACAACCATACTCTATGAATCGCCCTTCAGGGTGATTAAAACATTGACGCAACTCTCAGAGGTGTGTGGCGACGAGAGAAACGCTTCCGTATCGCGTGAGATTTCCAAAAAATTTGAACATACCCAGCGCGGCACATTACGTGAATTGATACATTATTTTACCGAAAATGCGCCTAAGGGCGAGTTTGTCATCATTTTGTCCGGAGCAAAAGAGTAATAAAATGGTATTGCCACATTCAAATAATAGTATTACCTTTGCCACCGCTTTTAACACCCTGACCAAGGAAAGCTGCCAGAGTGGTCGATCGGGCCGCACTCGAAATGCGGTGTACGGGTGACTGTACCGGGGGTTCGAATCCCTCGCTTTCCGCTGAAGACATTCACTGTCAATTGTTTGTGTTTATTTGGGGACAGAAACAGGAGTACCTGTTTCTGTCCCTGTTTTTTTGTATAAATAATTGAGCAAGAATGGATTAAAGAAATACGCTATTAAAAAAACGACAATCAGAAAAGAAGTATCTTTCCTCTGCGAGCTTGGCTTGTCTCCTGTTGCGAACAGGCAGTTGCTTTAGCGGCGCGGTTAAATTTTTATCCGTTTGTGCGTAAGCGGAGTTTTTATGCTATCTTTGCACCCGAAAAATTGACTGAAAAATGATTACCAGAGCGCTTCTCCGTACCAAAGCTATCCAAATCCTTTACGCCAGCTATCAAAGTGGCAATCTTAATCTTAAACACGTTGACAATGATCTGTCATTCAGCATAGAAAAGGCTTATGATCTGTATCATTATCTGTTGTTGCTCCCCATTGAACTGACCCGTTACGCCGACAGGCGAATAGAAGCAGCACAACGCAAACTGCGCCCGACGGAAGCAGACCTTAATCCCAATCGACGCTTTGTTGATAATATGTTTGTGGCTCAGCTGTCCCAAAATACGGCGCTGCAAACTTATATCTCCAAACACAAACTGTCGTGGGCAAATCATCAGGAAATGATAAGGGCGCTTTTTGAACGTCTTGAAGCCACAAGCTATTATCAGGCATATCTATCCGCTGAAACCAGTAATTATGAACAGGATAAGGAGTTATGGCGTATCTTTTTCAAGCGTGAATTGCACGGAAATAACGACTTTGAAGATCTGCTCGAAGAGATGAGCATCTACTGGCTCGATGATATGGACACAATCATCAGTTTTATCCTGAAAACCGTTAAGCATTTTGTCAAGAAGACGGAAGAGAATCAGCCGTTGCTCTCCATTGAAAATGACAGGGAAGACAGAGAATTTATTTCACAGCTGGTACATCAGTTAATTCTCAATAATGCGGAATACGATACTCTGATTGATAAATTTACAAACAACTGGGATATTGAACGCATCGCTTTTATGGATACGCTGATACTGCGAATGGCAGTTGCAGAGCTGTCGGATTTCCCGACAATTCCTGTGAATGTTACTCTTAATGAATACATTGAGATAGCCAAATATTACAGCACGCCACGCAGCCATATCTTTGTGAATGGCGTACTCGATCAAATTGTATCCCATTTGCGCAAAGAAAAAAAGTTACAAAAGGTTGGAGAGACAGAAAATAATCAAGAATAATTTCTACCTTTGCAGCCAATCAACAAAATATCTAATAATCAATTTTAATACAAACAAGAATTATGTATCTGAACGTATTGTTACAAGCCACCGAAGCTGCTCCCAAGAACGGTTTCCAACAATGGGGAAACATCCTGTTTATTCTGGCAATCTTTGTTGTTTTCTATTTGTTCCTTATCCGTCCGCAAAGCAAACGCCAAAAAGCGGTGCGCCAGTTTCAGGAATCTTTGGCTGTTGGCAGCCACGTAGTAACATCGGGTGGTGTTTACGGGAAAGTAAAAGAGGTGAAAGACAATGTACTTGTAATCGAAATTGCCGATAATGTACGCATTAAGGTAAACAAGAACATGGTCTATGACGCCAGTGAACCGGTACCGGCTAACGGGAAATGACAGGCTTGATGCGTGTCGTATCTGTTCGTGTTAATCAGTTACCATCATGGCAGACGATCTTAAACGTTGGATATCGGCGCTAAAGGCGGGTTATAAAAAGGTTGTTGCGACCCTTTTTACGAGGGGAGCAGCAATTTTTTTATTGTTTTTTATCATTGCCTTTCTACTCTGGCTGATGCATGCCGTCGGCTCGCGCAGAGAAATTGTTGTGCGTGTGCCTATTACATTCGACTGTCCCATTGATATAGCCATACAGAATCCGCTGCCTGAAAATATTACACTGCTCCTGCGGGACGACGGACGCGCACTGTTACGCTACTGGTTTCGCGAGGAAACAGACACGGTGCATTTTGACTTGACGGCAACGCCTTTCCTTGACAAAGGCACACTGATTTATCAGCTTGATTCGCTTCAGACAATCTTTGCCGCACAGTTGCACGCAACAACCGTCATTGTGAACAGCACGCCGCACGTCGTGTTGATTGATTATGTGCGGTTGCAGAAGAAACACGTTCCCGTGCGGCTTTCCGATAAAGTCCACATAGAACGACAGTATGTTATGACCGATTCGATAGCGTTTTCACCGTCACTTGTTACCATTTACGGACAGGCGGAGACGCTCGATACCATCACATCGCTTTGCCTCTCGCCCATTGGCAGCGATACGTTTGATGACACCGTCAACAAAACACTCAAAGTGTTAGCGCCTGAGGGCGTCATCCTTTCGACCACCGAAGTAAACGTGCATATTCCTGTGGAGATTGCTACCGAAAAGCGGTTGCTTATCCCCGTTCAGCCGCTCAATGTGCCGACAGGAGTAACAATGAGAACGTTTCCGACACATGTCAGTGTAACCTTTCAGGTTGCCATGAGCCGTTTTAACGCTGTCAATGCGGATGATTTCGTTGTACAGACCGACTATCTGCAACGCGAGTCGGATGTCTATTGCTACGTCCGTCTTGCCGGACAGCCTGCGGGCATCCATCATGTTCGCATTGAGCCGAACAAGGTGGAGTTTTCGTTGGAATCTTATAACATGGAGTAAATGATTCTCTAAAAAAAAACGGTTATGCTGAACATCGGACTATCAGGAGGAACAGGAAGCGGCAAGTCGCTGGTGGCGGAAATCATACGTCGATACGGTATTCCCGTATATGATACGGATGTACGTGCCAAATACTTGATGGTGAAAGACTCCACCATCCGCTACCAATTGATAGAACATTTCGGCACATCAATTTTCGTGCGTGGAGAATTGAACAGGGCGCTGCTGGCGGAACGCATTTTTTCTTCCATAGAAGACCGTACGTTTGTCAATTCCATTGTTCATCATCAGGTATTCAAAGACTTCAGGAACACCACCAAGACGGGGTCGTCTCCGATAATTTTTGTAGAATCAGCCATTCTCTTTTCAAGTGGCTTTGCTTCCTTTATGCACAAAATTGTTTGTGTACAGGCGCCTGCCGACCTGCGTATCAAACGTGTTATGGAACGGGATAAAATCACCGAAGCACAGGCGCTTGCCCGCATGGCGACACAGCAAGCCGACCAACTCGCCGAAGGAGATGCGGATTATCTCATTATTAATGACAACCACCATTTACTTGTGCCTCAGGTGCAGGATCTTCTCGAAAGACTGCAATCTTTCGCTCATAAATACGCGGCAAACCTTTAACAGTGTGATGAAACGGATGTTATTCCACATCTTCAAGAGACTCGGCAAATTTGCCCTGTGGTATCTGATTATAACTGTCGGGCTGGTTGTGGTATTGCGTTTTGTGCCGGTGTATGTAACGCCGTATATGTTAAGATGTTCGTTACAGTCGCTCATTGAGGGGCGTTCCCCAAAATGGAAGCATACGTGGATGCCGATAGAAGAGATTGCGCCGGCGCTTGGCGTTGCGGTTATCGCTTCGGAGGATAACCGTTTCGTAAAACATCACGGGTTTGAGTTTGAGTCGATACGAAAGGTGTATGCCGCTCACCGTAAACACGGTAAACGCCTGCGCGGAGGCAGTACCATTTCGCAACAAACAGCCAAAAATATCTTTACCTTCGGCACGCGCACGTGGGTCAGGAAAGGCTTTGAGACATGGTTTACCGTACTCATAGAACTATTCTGGTCGAAAGAGCGCATTATGGAGGTCTATCTTAACAGCATTGAGATGGGGCGTGGCGTCTTTGGCGCTGAGGCGGCGGCGCAAACATACTTCGGTATCCCTGCAGCTCGTCTGTCGCGCGAACAGGCGGCGCTGACAGCGGCTGTTTTGCCAAATCCAAAACGCTTTAAAATCAACCATCCGAGCGCTTATATCCTGCGACGACAGACCCAAATCCTCCGACTGATGCCCAAAATGGGCAGAATCGACTTTCTTTCCCACAAACAATAGAGACTCCCCTACCCTGCCTAAATACGCGAAAGCACGAAAAAAGGGGCTGTCTCAAAAGTTCACGAAACAACGTTCGGCGTAGCCAATAAACGAATTTTATTTTAATGTAAATCAAATACATACGTTTTTTTAGCATTGCCTTTTTTGTAGCTAAAATAGCCCTCTTTCTTTATTTGTTTTCATTTTTTACGGCAAAGTGCGCACGGCGCGGACACGGTTAGAAGATGTATAATAGCCGTGAGAATTAGAATCTACATCATAATTTGCCATATTTCCATTATTGAAATTAATTGCTTTGTAGTAGGAGCTATAGCCATTTGTTCTGGTTCCACTCCAATAATAAGAGTCTGTGGTTGTACTAAAACCGCCTATTATAACCCTATTACTGTATAACGCCTGCAATTCTCCAATAGTCGGTAACCGCCAACCTGTTTTACCGCCAACAGTAGAATTTTCACACAGGCTTTTTGCCGTATTCCAATCCGCGCCGCTGCTTATATCGTTTTTTTGTACCATTATGCCTTCCGATTGCAATACAACATAATCCACCACTGCCGTTGGCTTAAAACTTACCGAACTGCCGTACACCGTACCATTGTTATTGACGGCATACGCCCGCACATAGTATGTTTGTTCGGCAGTCAAGTTGGCTATGTTTGCGCTGAAATCTACGCTTGTACCTGAAACTACTCTCTTTGTTGTCGTGCTTTCATCATCTTCAACTGTGGGGTTTTGGAAAGTATTTGAATATACAAACCCTCTTTCGGTAAAGGCAGGTTCGCCTTTGTTTTCAATTTTACCGTTCAACGTAGCGGCATTGGCAGTTACATTGGTGGCAGCCAAAGTAGCAACCACAGGCAGCGGCGAAGATTTGCGGACAGGGCGGCAACGTCTATTGTAACCTGTTTGATAATCATAATCCATTGAGCCATCATAAAAACTCATCCAATAATAAGAAGTGGATGAGTATTTATCACTTGTCCAATAACCTGTATTTTCTTTTGTAACAGAGAGGGATGTATTATTGTAGTCTGTTACGAAGTTACCAATGGCTTCTTTTTTGGAATACATCATTCCCAATTCCGCGGTATTTGGCAAACGCCAATCGTCGAAACCGCCTGTGGTAGAATTTTCAGCCGCATTATTTGCGCTTGTCCAGTCCATACGTCCGCCCAAGTCTTTGGTTTGCACATACAAATCGCCGATAATTACATAGTCCTTATCGGAAATGGTAGTATTTGTGCCATCGCCTGTTCCGAAAACGGTAACGAGCAGTTCCGCCGTTGAGCCGTCGCCCGCCGTGGTGGAACGCACTATAAGCGTGGCGTAATTGTCGGCAGTGTTGGCGTTGAGCTTGCTGCGGTCAATGGTAAAAACCACCGCTGTTGAGCCGATTGCGTTTACCGTACCTGTTTTGGGGTCAATGTCGGTAATCCAGCCTGCCGCATTGGTTACACTCCACGCCAGTTCCGCATTGCCGCTGTTTACAATACTGAAACCCGCCACGTTGTTGCTCTCGTTGCTACCCATATCAATGTAGGCTTTGTTGAGCGACAATTTTCCCTGACTTGCCGAGAGCGTAATGGCGAGTTCTTCGTCTTTGCCTGCCTTTACTTCTATGCTTTTGTTGAAACTCTGAAAGCCTTCTTTATACACTTTCAGCTCGTATTTGCCCTGTTCGAGGTCGGTAAAGTCGTACATGCCGTCGCTGCCGGTAATTTTTGTGCCGCCGCCGGGCGTGAGCAATATTGCCGCTGCGTTTACAGGCTCGCCGTTTGCCACTACCGTGCCGTGAATATGCGCGTTTACGTCTATAATATCTTTCGTACAGCCAACGAACAGCACGGCTGCCAACGCGAGGTATAAAATCTTTTTCATTTTTCTCTTAAAATAAATTGTCCTAAAAATTTAAACTCAAACTTATTCCGTTTTCGTAGGGCGTAGCGTAAGGCGCAATGCGTAATGAGTTTTCACCGACTAAAATATGTTTTTTGCCTTTGGCGGCTATGCCGTCAATCACGTTCCACACATACACTGCTGCCGCGCCCGCAATAAAGCCGTTGCGCAGATTTTTCATGTTGTCGGCGTCGGCGGCATACTGCTTTTGCAACGAGGGCGAGGGCGTAGCGTCTATTTTCGACAAATAGGAAGTTCGCATACTTTCAAACGCCACAATGCCGCCCACCATTGCCGCTTCACCCGCAATAAATGCAATGCCTTTGGCGGCGCTTCCTTTGTGCAGTTGCGCCATACCGGGAACGAACACGCGGGCGGAAAAGGGGTAACGGTTGGTATATTCCACTTTTTCGTACTGAGCAGTCGGATTTTTCAGAGTTTGAAACAGAAAATAACCAACTTCCTTTTCGTAGTCAATATATTCAAGAAGTTGCTGTGCGGCAATGGTAAGCCCG
>JAISXJ010000072.1 GCA_031270565.1 Prevotellaceae bacterium | reverse complement strand
CATCTTTTGCCCTTATATGCGCTATGTGCAATCCGGCGGATAAACCGGTGGTGTTGAGTTCCGTCAGTTGCAACGTATTACTCGAAGTTACGGACATCTCTACCTTTCCTGCAAAATTGGCATCGAACCAGTACTGTACTTTTTGGATTTGCGCCGGAACAAGCAACGGAAAACAACAAAGGACAAGGATAGCTATGAATCGTCTGTTTTTCATATCCTTATTATTTTTCGTTTAACGGTCTTGCGCTTCAATTTTGATGTTGACCGGCAGTTTACCTGTTGCATCCGTTTCGGACGAAATAACTTTGGTGACAAAATGTGGAATAGAGGGCAGTTTACTTTCTTTAAAAGGTATAGCCGTGCCGTAAATGCCGACGTCGTTACCGTCGCTGCCGGCATTTTTACCTGTACATTCCGTTTTCAGGTGATAGTCGCCGTTTGCGGGGTCAACAAACACATTGGCATACGGTTCACGTTCGATTTCGTCAGAGAATGTGTTGTTGTATTCCGCATTGGAAGAAGGATAGCCGCCTACCCAAAGATTATGGGAAAAACTTCCGAAATCACTGGTTATAGAACAGCTTGAGTTTGTTACGGTAGCGCTTACAATAAAGATATTGTTATGGAAAGAGGTGTTGTTGTAATAGAATCCGCTATAAAAGCTGGTACCGCCGCCATTGTTCAAAAATATTGAATTGGAAACCATCGCTGTCCTGAAAGTTCTATTTGTGCTGTATCTAAAAATACACTTGGAAAAAGAAGCGGATAATCCTTGTCCTCCGAGATTTGCATAGGAAGAAGTGGTTGTGGAAAGTCTATAAATATCACATTCTGAGATATTTATATTATTTCCTATTCCATGCAAACTAAAGGAATTATCAATTTTGCAGCGGGTTACGGAGACATTAGATACATTGTCCAATATGAAGCCATAACTGCTTCCACCAAAGCGTATTCCCGTAATCAGAGAGCCACTTGCGTCCTTTCCTATTACAAAATCTCCACCTGTTATTACCGAAGAATTAGCGCCGTTACTGTATCCTGCGCCATAGATGGATACTTTCTTATTTACCATCAGGGTATTGGAATTGTTTTGCGTTTCTTCATACCCTTCCCATGTATAGCCATCCAAACTGTATTCGCCGGGCGGGATATACAGTTGGTCGTTGTCTTGCAAGGCGTCCACTGCCGCCTTGATGTTCGTAAACGTAAGCGTGGTGTTGCTTCCTCGCTCAATAATAAACACTTGTGCCGATAAACCTGCACAGAATAATACACTTGCTGCGATGCAGCTAAAAAATTTTCGTACCATAGTAGTAATTAATTTAAACTTGATAAATAAAATGTTTTTGTGAATAATATCCAAGAATATGAGAATATGCGGCTCCGGCTCGCGTCTGCGTCGCTCAGACGCGAGAATATAAACGGGAATATAAAGTATAAACAATTATCCCCCAACAAATGACAGCAACCCTTCCGAAGACTCGAGAAGGTTACCGTTATAGTTGTATATGGCAAGGAAACGCGAAAAAACTTCGCGCTGTTAAGCGTCAAATAGAAAGAATCAGAAAAGTTGTTAATCCCTTGAATACAAGGAGTTAAGGTGAATACAGGGGGGGGGCTTTTGTAACGAGCTTACTTTTAGCCGGTTAAACCGTCTAAACTGCAAAAATAGTAAATATGGAATACCGGATACAAGCATCGTCTGGATTTGATTTTAGATGTGTTTAATATCGGGGCAAAGATACATCTTTTTTTAGTGAATAACGAATAGTGAATAACGAATAGTGAATAACGAATAGTGAATAATGTTTTTCGGGTTTTTATTTCTCTGTGTCTCTCTGTGTGTTCTCCCGCTTTGGCGGGACAAGTCCTGTGTAACTCCGTGCAATAAGAAAACTTGGTAACTACCGATATGTCAAAACTTATATGTACATTTGCAGCGGTTTTGGGAGTGTGTATTTTACAGAAATATCCCATCCGGTCTAAAGATGCATTGTGTATGAAAAAGATTGTTTTACATAGCTTTTGTATATGTTGGGCGGTGGTCTTCCTACTCGCTGGAAGCGGTTTTAATATTCATCGCTTCTGCTGTCCGGGCTGCAAAACACAACAGACAGAGACACTGCACACCACAACAGCCTGCTGCGCCGAGCCGGCAGAAGACAACATGCACGACTGCACGGAGCTTGACGCAGAAGCGCCCCTCTGCACGCACTGTCCCAATCACGACGAAGATAATGCATGCGGTGTTGAACGTTATTATATTGCCCAGAATACGATAGTTACCGAGCCTGCCACCGTGCCGGCGGCAGAGATGGCATCTGCAACGATACTCTATCACACCATAAACCTTATTCCCGTCTCTTCCCCCGCGCTCTATGCCTGTCATTATGTGCCGCCGGATAATCCAGACGGACGTACTATCCTGCTGCAAAGCGCCATTCTCCGGATTTGATTTATATACGGAAACTTTGACAGTTCCGGACGCCGTCCGGTAGTTCCCGAAAAACCAGTGATTCAACCGTTTCAGGGCGGACACAGTCCGTATTATCCGAAATCACTGTTTCGCTACCGGTGGAGCAATGCTTCCGCATAATTATTTCTCTTATGTTTTTATGTATAAATCAATGACTGTAATGAAAAAATTTAATTTTATAATAGCTCTCCTGACAGGTACGTCGCTGTTTGCAGAAACAAATACCTTTTTCGGTATGGTAATGAACAGCAAAGGCGAGGCGATAACGGGCGCCGTTGTTCACTGGCTGAATACTGCAGTGGGCGCCACTACCGATGCCGACGGCAATTTTGCCATTGCCGTTCCGCCGTCAGCCGGTCAACTTGTTGTGAGCAGTATCGAATACCAGTCCGATACCATTCTTATTGACGACTGGGATACACCCCGTATGATTACGCTTAAAGATGTCGTTCAAACGCTTCATTCGGTGGAAGTGCACGGACGTTCAACAACATTCACTTCGCGCACGGCAACCATTCAAACACAGCAGGTCAACAAAACCGAACTTTATAAAGCCGCCTGCTGCAATCTGTCGGAAAGTTTTGAGACAAATGCCTCTATCGACGTGTCGTACAGCGATGCCGCAACGGGAGCCAAGCAGATACGCATGCTTGGTCTGACGGGCGCTTACGTACAGATGCTCACGGAAAATACCCCAAATATTCGAGGCTTGGCAGCCGGTTACGGTATGGAATATATTCCCGGCGCGTGGATGGAGAGTATTCAAATCTCAAAGGGAACAGCCTCCGTTATTAACGGTTTTGAAGCTACCACAGGACAAATCAATGTGGAGTATCTTAAACCTAAAAAGGCTGACCCTGTCGCATTGAACGGTACATTCTTCTCTTCACTCCGGTCGGAGTTGAATGTTGTGAGCGGTCTCAGAGTGAATGACAAGGTTTCTACCGCCATCTTTGCTCACGCCAAAAGCGATATGATGGAGATGGATTACAACGCTGACGGTTTTATAGACATTCCCGTTGGCAGTGTTTACAATCTGATGAACAAGTGGGACTTCTCCTCCGGAAAGTGGGAAGGGCATTTTTCCGTACGCGGTCTGTATGACAACCGTCACGGCGGACAAATGACCGCCTTAGACCTGTCTGACCCGTATCGCATCAACATTACCACCAAAAGAGTGGATGCCTTTATGAAAAACGGCTTTATGTTTAACGCGGAAAATGGTACAAGTCTTGGCATTATCGCCAGCGGTTCGCAGCATCAACAGAATGGGCTGTATGGGCGTCGGCTCTATCAGGGGACGCAGACAAACGGCTATCTGAATACCGTTTTTCAAACCTATTTTTCGGAGAAACACCGTTTTGTAGCCGGTGCAAGCCTTAATTTCGACCGTTATGTTGAATCGTTTCGTCCGGATGAAATTGAGGTGAAGAGTTTCGACCGGGAAGAATTAACGCCCGGTCTGTTCGTGGAATATGCCTATACCGTCGGGGAAAAACTGTCGCTTCTGGCAGGTTTACGCGCCGACCACAGTTCGCGTTACGGACTCTTTTTTACGCCGCGTGTCAATGCACGTTATGCGCCGTGGTCGTGGTGGACTATTCGCGCTTCGGCGGGGCTGGGCTACCGCTCGCCAAATGTTCTCTCAGACAATAGTTTCCTTTTCCCAAGTAGCCGGATACCTGTTTTTGCCACGTCATTTGAGCAGGAACGCGCCCTGAACAGCGGTGTCAGTACGCAGTTTTTTATTCCGATTAACAATCGTGAACTGCAAATTTCCGTCGAATATTATTACACGCATTTTATGCAGGCGGTCATAGCGGATCTTGACAGCGACCCGCACCGCATTATTTTCGACAATCTGAACAACGGCGTCTCCTACGCAAGAAGCGCTCAGATAGAGGCAAACATGGAAATTCTGAATGGCTGGACAGCAACCCTTGCCTGTCGTCTCACCGACGTTCGACGTACCACCGGCGGGCAACTGCGGGAGAATCCCCTGACCGGACGTTTCAAGGCGCTTCTCAGTACGTCCTATCTGACGCGGCTGAAAAAATGGCAATTCGATTTCACAACGCAGCTCAATGGCGGCGGAAGAATGCCCGATTCGGATACTGCAAATCCTCTGTGGGAAAAACGTTACAAGCCTTATGCCATTCTGATGGCGCAGATAACCAAAAATTTCCGTACGTGGTCTGTTTATCTGGGCAGCGAAAATCTGACGAATTTTACACAGAAACAGCCTGTCATTGACGCTGTCCGTCCGTTTGGAAACGACTTTGATGCGTCAATGGCATGGGGACCGATTCACGGCGCAAAGGTTTATATCGGATTTCGCTGGGCGCTGGAGAGAAAAGAGTAATAGTTTTCCTGTTTTTATTTTACGGGAACTCTAAAAATTGCTTTTTCTGCGTTACGCTCTTTCGGTAAAATGCTCATTTACGTTAGTAAACTCCGCTTTTACCTCAATGGCAAGCCTTGAAAAATCTAATTTTTAGAAGCCCCCTATATCTAACACGTTAATATTTATGTTTATGAAAAAAGTAGTTGTTCCCTGCATCGTTATGATGCTGTTATTGATTCCATTCTCGGTTTCTGCCGAGAAGAAAACGGTTGTACTGCGCGTTCCTCAGATGATTTGTGAGAATTGTCAGGCAAAGATTGAAAAGACTTTAGCCTTTGAGAAAGGCGTGAAGGACATTGCCTGCGACCTTCCAAGTAAAGAGGTTACCGTGGTCTTTGACGACGCCAAAACCTCCGTTGAAGCTTTACAGAATGCCCTGACAAAGTATCTTGACTACAGTTCCGAACTTGTTCCCGACAAGGGTAAGACCGAGGCTTGTAACCACCATTCAACCGGCAAACAGGCTGAAACATCCGACTCGGCTAAGGACAGAAGTTGCTGCGGCAAGAAGTAGCGCTCTGTCGGCGCGACCGGCAAAAACAAGACGGACTGCACATTTGCAGCCCGTCCTGTTTTTATCATTCAATCCGTCAATCAGCCATTAGCGTATTCCATAAACCGCTAAATCGCCCAGCTCTTCCTCAATGCGCAGAAGCTGGTTGTATTTTGCCATACGGTCGGAACGGCTTAGAGAGCCTGTTTTTATCTGTCCCGAATTGGTGGCAACGGCAATATCGGCAATAGTAGCATCTTCCGTTTCGCCCGAGCGGTGCGATGTAACGGAGGTATAACCCGCACGGTGTGCCATCTCAATGGCATCCAGCGTTTCGGAAAGCGACCCTATCTGATTAACTTTAACAAGAATAGAATTGGCGCAGCCCAGCTCAATACCCTTTTTCAGAAAATCAACATTGGTAACAAACAGGTCGTCTCCAACTAATTGACATTTGTCGCCAATTTGGTCTGTGAGCAGTTTCCAGCCGTCCCAGTCGTTTTCGCTCATGCCATCTTCGATGCTGTCAATGGGATATTTGGCAACCAGTTCGGCGAGATAGGCAGCTTGCTGAGCCGATGTACGTTTGGCGCCTGCAACGCCTTCAAACTTGGTGTAATCGTATATTCCGTCTTTGTAAAATTCGGAGGAGGCGCAGTCCAAAGCAATGGTTACATCCTTGCCTGCGGTATATCCGGCAAGTTCAATGGCTTTAATAATGGATTCCAACGCATCTTCAGTACCTTTTAAGGCAGGCGCAAAGCCGCCCTCATCGCCTACGGCAGTACT
Source organism: Prevotellaceae bacterium (assembly GCA_031270565.1). Taxonomy (GTDB): domain Bacteria; phylum Bacteroidota; class Bacteroidia; order Bacteroidales; family Paludibacteraceae; genus F0058. The sequence goes on along the minus strand of JAISXJ010000072.1, from coordinate 1,172 downwards.
CAATCCTCGTTCGTGCAAAACCTTTTTCAATGCGTGAAACACCTCTGCACCGCAACGCAGACCTTCCTTAAAGGACGGTGCACCAATCGGGCGTACCATAAACTCCTGAAAAGCGATGGGCGCATCGGAATGAGAGCCGCCATTGATGATATTCATCATCGGAACAGGTAAAACGTACGTATTTGTTCCGCCGATGTAACGATAGAGCGGCACGTCTAAATAGTTTGCCGCAGCCTTTGCCACAGCCAGCGAGACGCCGAGAATGGCATTTGCGCCAAGTTTCGATTTGGTTTTGGTACCGTCAAGGGCAATCATCTTCTTGTCGATAGCGCGTTGTTGCAGCGCACATACGCCAATAAGGGATGGTGCAATAACTTGATTAACATTCTCCACAGCGTGCTGCACGCCTTTCCCCAGATAACGTTTTTTATTCCCGTCGCGCAGTTCTATGGCTTCGTGCTCGCCGGTGGAAGCGCCTGAAGGCACGGCTGCCCTGCCGAGAACGCCGGATTCCAATAAAACATCAACCTCTACAGTCGGATTACCGCGCGAATCCAAAATTTCACGGGCAACAATTTTTTCAATCTTACTCATTTTTATCCTGATTAAATTTATGAAAATAACAAAAATGGCTCTCTTCTAAAAAAGCCGTGCAAAGATACGCCTTTTTTTAGTTTGTAGTTATTAGAGTGTAGTTGTTAGTGAATAACGAATAGTGAATAGTGAATAACAGAAAAGCCCCGCGAGGGGCTTTTGGGTTTACTGTCTTGAACTGTGATTTTTTTGATTGAATGAATACTTTGATTTTTAGACAGACATATTTAATTACAGTCCATCACAAAAATCGTTTAAATCATAGTTCAGGACAATTATTACTTCACGCACCGTATGCTATAGCCGTTCGCACGGTTATTGTGGGAGTCCATTATGTCGGTACTGGTGAAGGACGTGAAATGACTTTGGCTGGTGGGGTAAAAAGAACTGAACCAATAGGTCCCATTGGCACCGGCATGGTAGCCCGCAACACCATCAGCGCTTGAGCGGTACCCGCCGGCAGGCAGGAATAAGACAGGCTCGGGGGCATCAGCGTCGTAAAGTCTCTTAGGGGTAGAAGACCAATCTACGCCATTCAAGTAACCGCCGACACCAATAGCATCCTGCCAGTCAGCTGT
>JAISXJ010000066.1 GCA_031270565.1 Prevotellaceae bacterium | reverse complement strand
GAACTTCTAAAAATTGCTTTTTCTGCGTTACGCTCTTTCGGTAAAATGCTCATTTACGTTAGTAAACTCCGCTTTTACCTCAATGGCAAGCCTTGAAAAATCTAATTTTTAGAAGCCCCATTAGTCATATATATACATTTATCGTGCAATTAGAAATAATTATTCGGCAATAGAATAGATGTTCTACTAAACTTTACAACAACGTATCTATATTTCACCCGTTTTCTGACTGCAAAGTTAAGTCTTTCGGATGAAGAAATATTTTTCTTTGTTTATTTTTATGAAAAGAGAAAATTTTTTCATTACCTTTGTAGGCGAAAATATAAAAGGGAAAACGTCACTTTCATTCCGACGTCAGGTATCTCTGAAATTACCCTGCCACTCAACCACATGGAAAACTATATTAAACGCTTGTAGAAATAAAACAATCAATTTTAAATCAAAAATTAGTATGAAAAAAGTATTTACCAATCTGAGCTTTGCTCTACTGACATGCGTGCTGCTGGTCTGCTGCCGGAGCGGAGCAGGCGACCCGTTACCCTCGTGGAATGATACGGAAATCAAGCATCGAATTGTGCATTATATTGCCGACGAAGCGCAACAAATTCCGGTCGAAAACAGAATTGCCGTTTTCGACATGGATGGCACCATTGCCTGCGAAGCCCCTTTGTGGTTCGAGATGTATGTGGCTGTGTATGGCATGGTATGCCAACTGGAAAAAAATCCTGCCCTGATAGAACTGGTAGAATATCAGTATGCAAAAAAACTGTACGATAATCCCGCCGATACCTCCGTCTTGAACAACTGGGTCGTTGGCGGCGTAAACTACCTGGATTCTATAATATTGAAAGCATTCAAAGGCACGGATTATGAAGCCTACGTTGACACCGCCCACAGCTATCTTGCTTTCGCCAGAGATAGAAAGTATGACATCGCGCTGGAGAAGATGTTTTATCAGCCCATGCTGGAGCTTCTTGATTATCTGAAAAAAAATGACTTCAGCATCTACATCGTTTCCGGCTCTATGCAGGGCGTCATCTGGAGCATCTGCCCGCAGGTTATTGGTTTCGACAGGGAACATCTTATAGGCACACGCCAAGTGTTGACGCCATTGTACGAAAACGGTAAAACATCTTTTATCGCGAATGCGGGCATTCACCAGCCCAAAAACGACGGCAATGGCAAAAGCCTGAACATTTATTCTCATATTGGGAAAATCCCCGTATTTGCTTTCGGCAACACAACAGGCGATTTCGGTATGTTCCATTTGGCTTCGACCAGCCGGTATCCGCACATTGCGCTGCTGCTGAACCACGACGATGATGAACGTGAATACGCATATCCTCCGTACCACGGCGCCTCTGTTCCCGGATGGCAAGATTCCCTCCGCGTTAACGGATGGGAGCAGGTCGATATGTCGAAAGAATTTAAAACGGTTTGGATGACCCGATAGAAATATCCGCATAACTTGAATTCTAAACTCGTCGAACCTGACGGGTTTAGAGTTTGGGTTAAACGGGTTGGTTACGAACCTTTGGGGGTGTCTTACGAACCTTTTGAGAATTATGAAAAAAGTATTGTTGTCTATTATTTCTCTGATAATTTTTTGTCTGAGGTTGTCTGCTGTGCCGATAACGGCAAGCGAGGTGTCCGAATGTCTGTCGGGAGCTAATCGTAACAGCAGCAATGATACGGCAAGAAGTGATGTTCTTCGTTCTGCGCCCAACATTAACTGTATTGCGTTTTTGGATTTAAATTCTCCAACAACTACCTGCACATACGGAAATTTTGACAATCCCTATTTAGGTATAGGCGTCGTGAACAACAGGCACACCATTCATACAAATCCCAATGAATTAGATTCGAGAACAGGCAATCGATTGCGTACCATTCCCGTAGGAGAATCAGCCTCTGTGAGACTTGGAAACTGGTCAACAGGGGCTCAGGCAGAGAGTATCACCTATACGTATCAGGTAGATTCCGAAACAGCCATTCTGGTCTTGAAATACGCTGTCGTACTGCAATCTCCCAGTCACAATCGGAGTCAGCAGCCAAAATTTAAACTGGAGATTTTAAACAGTAAAGATCAGTTAATCAACTCTTCCTGTGGTTTTGCTGAATTTATTCCAAGAAGCAATACTCAGGACTGGAACACCTACAGCGGTCTGGTTTGGAAAGACTGGACAACGGTCGGCTTAAATTTGCAGTCTCTGGCAGGAGAACAAATCAAGGTGCGGCTGACAACTTATGATTGCTCCCAGAGTGGACATTATGGCTATGCCTACTTCACCATAGCCTGTGCGCAGGGAACTTTGGAAGGTGCGAGTTGCGGGGGGATTGCTACCACGTTCACAGCGCCGGCGGGATTTAACTACAAATGGTATCCCGAAAATGACCCTACAAATATTGTCAGTACATCGCAGACTTTTATCTCGCAGGGCAATGACTCTGTTGATTATCTTTGCAGGGTTGAATTTGTAGAGGATTCGTCCTGTTATTTCGTGCTGCGAGCTGCCATCAGACCACGCCTGCCGGTAGCTCAGGCAACATATACCTGCCACATTGATTGTGATAATGTTGTCACGTTCAATAATCTTTCTCATATTGTCTTTGCAGATTCCGTAACAACCGACCCATGCGATGCGTATGAATGGTATGTCAATGATGTACTGCAATCGACGGATGAAAATCCCTCATTTATCTTGCCGAATGCAGGTGCAACATACGAGGTAAAACTGGTTGCAAGTCTGGCAGGAGGTTTATGTAAGGATTCCACCGTTTTTCTTGTTGACACACAACCCGTCTCTGGAGTTTACAACCTCTACCAAGCCGATACAATCTGTCGGGGAGAGACGTACACATTCCGGTCGCGTGAATTTACAGAGACAACCTACTGGTCGGATACCCTGACCACCTATCAGGGTTGCGACAGCATTTTGACACTTGATCTAACCGTGCTGGAGAAGTCGTTCACCAATTTGGATGTAACCATTTGTCAGGGAGAAACATATTCTTTTGCCGGTAAAGAGTTGTCATCGGCAGATATTTACACCGATACACTAAAAACTGTCATACACCATTGCGACAGCATTATTACTTTGGATTTAAAAGTCATAGATCTTCCCGTCAAAACAATGGATTCGGTAACCATTTGTCAGGGAGACTCTATTCTGTTCGGAGGCAATTATCTGTTCACGGAACGCTGGTATGAACACACTCTCGCCGCGGACACCGGTTGCGACACGATTGTGCGCCTTTATCTGACCGTTAATCCCGTTCACGTAGATACGGTTGAGCAGACAATTTGCGCCGGTGACAGTGTGCTCTGGGGCGGACAATGGGCATCAGCGACAGGCTATTATCCCTCTTATTATCTTAATCAATACGGTTGTGACAGCACACAGTGGCTGCATCTGACCGTCAATCCCGTCCACGCAGATACGGTAGAGCAGACAATTTGCGATGGTGACAGTCTGCTCTGGGGCGGACAGTGGGCGGTAGCGACAGGCTATTATCCCTCTTATTATTTGAATCAATACGGTTGCGACAGTACACGGTGGCTGCATCTGACCGTTAATCCCGTTCACGTAGATACGGTTGAGCAGGCAATTTGTGCCGGCGACAGTCTGCTCTGGGGCGGACAGTGGGCATCAGCGGCAGGCTATTATCTCTCTTATCATTTGAATCAATACGGTTGCGACAGTACACGGTGGCTGCATCTGACCATTAATCCCGTCCACATAGATACGGTTGAGCAGATAATTTGCTCCGGCGACAGTTTGCTCTGGGGCGGACAGTGGGCGGCAACGGCAGGCTATTATCCCTCTTATTATTTGAATCAATATGGTTGTGACAGTACACGGTGGCTGCATCTGACCGTGTCAACGGTGACTATCCCGTCCATCAAGCATACGGCAGAGATTAATGTTTTGCATACCGGCTCTATTGCGTTCACCTTGCCTCCTGAATATACTTACACCATTAATGGCGTGCAGAACGGGACACTCACAGGACTGGATGAGGGAAGTTATATTATTGTTTTTCACAATGAAAATGGTTGTTCATCAGCGCCTCAATCCCTGTTGATAGAATTGATATGTTTATCTGTGGAGCATGATTTGCCGGCACGCATTTGCGCAGATGACAACCAGATGACGGTTGTTTTTGAAACGCCGGTTACTTCGTACAGCCTCAGCTTCGACGAAAAAGCTAAAGCCGCCGGATTCGTTGACGGAACATTTAACGGAGATAAAAATAGTGTTCATATCGCTCTGCCGGAAAATGTTCGTCCCGATATTTATAATGTTGAAATAGCGCTGGTTGCGGAGAACTGTAATAAACCCGTACGCATAACTGTGGCTTTGGAGGCGCTTTATTCGTCGGGCATTATGAAGCAGAAATGGAACAATGTTATTGCCCTCCTGAACGAACACTACAACGGCGGTTACCGTTTTGTGCCCTCTTACCGCTGGTACAAAAACGGACAGCTGCTCATTGGCGAGGATAAGTCATACATTTATTTGGGGACAGGCAACAGTTTCGATTTTACGGAGGAATATTCCATACAAGTAACCCGCGAAGACGATGGCGTTACCCTGTTTTCCTGTCCGTTGACGCCCTCGCTTCACATCGACCTGACCCAGCTTCCCGTAATTGCAGTTCGCAGTCAGGTGGCTGCGATAATATCTCCTGTCGGCGGAACATATCATCTCTATGCCCTGACCGGACACAAGATATTGTCGGGTAGCTTTACGCCTGATAATAATCAATTCGCCGTTCCGGAAAGAGGCGTTTATATGGTCGAACTGCTGCTGGATAATGGCAGTCAATTCACAGACAAGATGGTTGTATATTGATTCCTTCCTTAGCGGAATTTCGGAGGTATTCCCGAATCAAAACTCATCGTTTCATAAGTAATGGGGTGTTTGAAAGTCAGGGTACGGGCGTGAAGGCATACTCTGTGCAGAGGATTGGTTTGCGCACCGTATTTTCTGTCTCCGGCAATCGGATGTCCGAGCGTTGCCATGTGTATGCGAATCTGATTTTTGCGTCCGGTCTCCAAATCAAGTTCCAAGAGCGAATAATGTCTTCCGCGATGCAGCACACGATAGGACGTTACCGCCTTTTTGCCGCCATTATCTACCGGAGAGGAGTGCATTTTAAACGAGGTGTGATTTTCCGTCAGCCAACTGACAATTTGCCCTTTATCCTGTGCCGGACTTCCTTCTACCACCGCAACGTAAGAGCGTTTGATAATGTTTTCGTTCCAGTTATATTGCAGACGCGCCTGAGCCAGTTCATTCTTTGCCAGCAGAAGCAGCCCTGATGTGTCGCGGTCGAGCCGATGAACGATAAACACCCTGTCATTGGGGTGATGCCGGCGCACATGCTGCATCATAAGGCTGAAAACGGTGGTTTCATTCTCCTTGCCGGTACTCATTGAGAGAACGCCGTTTTTTTTGTCCACCACGAGAATAGCGCTGTCCTCATAGACAATTCGGCATTTGTGATTCGGATTGGGACGCTCTTCGCCGACAGCGCTGATACGCACCACGTCTCCGGTTTGCAACTGAGAATCGAATGCTGTGGTGCATCGTCCGTTGACAGCTACCTGACGGTGTGCCAGTAGCGACTTGACTGCACTGCGGCTTTTCTCTGCGTGAGCAGTCAACAAAAAAGGCAACAACTCGGAGGGCTGTTGCACCGTGTATGTTCGGGAAAAGGGTTGATTGTGATGAGCCTTGCGCTTCATCTTATCGGATAAGGAAAATCTCTTCATCGGTTTTTTTCATCAGGTAATGTTCGCGAGCGTATTTCTCAAGCATTTCATCATTGGACAAGTCGGACAACTGTTCCAGACTGGCTTCCACTGTGCGACGGAAATGATTAATTTCTTTGGTAATGGAGGCGTTTTGTCTTGTGATTTTAAGGCGTTGCACCAGACTGTTAGGGTCGAAGAAAACGAGCCATACGCCGAAGCCAAGCAGGGTAAGCGTATATTTGTTGATGCCCTTCTTCAGGAAGCGCAGGATGTTTTTGCCGGATGTCATGCTGTTTGTCATAAAAAAGAACGGTACAAAGGTAGTTTTTTTAGTTTATAGTTTTTAGAGTGTAGTTTTTTTGCCCGTTAGGGCATAAATATCAAAGGAAAACCAGAACACAGATGACACAGATTTAACAGATAAACGCCAGATTTCTATCTGTGAAAATCGTGTCTAATCTGCGGTATCTGTGTTCAAAAATAAAGAATAATCATCTTGAGCATCCTGTTAATCCTGTGAAAAATAAAAGCTGTTTTTCTATTGAATAACGAAGAATGAATAACTAATAACTAATAACTACAAACTACACTCTAATAACTAAATAAAGTATTACTTTTGCCCCGTTCTTAAACACAACTAAAACTAACTCCCAAACGATGTATACATCAGGTATTACATATTCACCATTTTTCTGTTTTAGACGGTTAAACCGCCTAAAACAAGCTCATTACAAAAGCCCCCCCTTGTTTTCACCCTAACTCCTTGTATTCAAGGGATTAACAAAACCTTAGACTTTTTATATTTGACAGTTTACGGCACTGTTTCAGGACGTTGCCGAAATGCTGTCCGAAGCCTCGGATTGCTTCTGAAAGTTGTCGCAATGCTGCGACGAGTTCAAACTATTGTCAGCACGGTCTTGGCAGACTGCCAAACTCTTCCCGAAGACGTCAGCACGGTCTTGGCAGACTGCCGAACTGTTCCCGGAGACGTCAGCACGGTCTTGGCAGACTGCCAAACTGTTCCCGCTGTCGTCAGGACGTTTTTCCCCACGTGGGGATTTCTTCCCGACAGCGTCAGGACGCTTGCCGCGCGTGGGGATTTCTTCCCGACGGCGTCAGGACGTTTTCCCCACGTGGGGATTTCTTCCCGGAAGCTGTCGGAACGTTTTCCCCATGTGGGGATTTCTTCAGGAAGTCGTCGGGACGCTTGCCACACGTGGGGAAAGCGTCAGGAAGTTGGCGAGACATTTTCCCCACGTGGGGATTTCTTCTCGACAGCGTCGGGACGCTTGCGCAGCTCGCGCAAACGTCTTTTCAGTCGGCGAGACGCTTGCGCAGTCCGCGCAAACGTCTTTTCAGTCGTCGGGACGGCTTGCGCAGCCCGCGCAAACGTCTTTTCAGTCAGCGGGACGCTTGCGCAGCTCGCGCAAACGTCATTTCTGCGTTCGGGACGGCTTGCGCAGCCCGCGCAAGCAACTTTTCTGCGTTCGAGAGCCTTTGCGCAGCTCGCGCAAGCGACTTTTCTGTCAGCGGGACGTTTGCGCAGTCCGCGCAAGCGACTTTTCTGTCGGCGGGACGTTTGCGCAGCCCGCGCAAGCAACTTTTCTGCGTTCGGGACACTTTCCGCAACTTCAGACGGCTTTATACAAACAGAATATCAATATTTATTTTTATGAAAACTAATCTATTTCTTTTCGCTGCCCTTGCAGCAGCATTTTTAAGCGTCTCTTCCTTTTCTGCGGCGCAGGTAACGATTGGAGGCGGCGACCAGCCCAAAGCAGGAACTATCCTTGACTTGAACAGCACGACTAAAGGCGGGCTGCTGCTCTCAAATGTAGAGCTGACAGCGCTGGATGCAATCCCCGCTTCCTTCCCCAACGGGAGCGCTATTACTGAACCTGAGAAACAGGCGCTGGCGGGGATGGTTGTCTGGAACGCCAACGATTGCCTTGTGCCTAACGGAGACGGTCTCTATATTTGGGACGGTAGCAAGTGGAATTATACGGGCGGCGGCGATGGTTACACTTCCTGTGTTACAGTTCCTGCGCCAACGTGTATGCCTGCCGTTCCTGCCGTTTCCTTTTTGTATTACAATCTTGGCGCTGACGCAGCTAAACTGATGTCTCTCTATCCTGACCTTTCCCCTGCCAAACAGCAGATGGCATATTTGACAGAAGTATCTTCCAGCGCTACTGACTCCACTGTTTACGGCGACCTCTACCAGTGGGGACGTTTCAGAGACGGACACGAAAAAAGGGATGCTGTGCCTTATGGTGGGGAAAACAGCACCTCCAGTATCGGAGCGCTTTCTGGAGATAATTTAGACGCTACCACCGGACAGGTAAGTATATCTACTCTTGGAGAAGCTTACGATAAAACTTCTACTACTCAGAAATACGGACACTTTATTAAGCCAGATGTTTTTAGTCCTGATTGGCGCACTCCAAAAATGGATGACCTTTGGGGTAACGGCAAGTCAATTAGCTATAATTTTGGTTCTGCTGATGGCGGCGCTGTGCCGGGTAGTTCTGGATATTATCAAAAACCTGTTAGAACCGTCAATGACCCTTGCCCTTCCGGCTGGCATGTTCCTACGCAGGATGAATGGGAACGACTTGCTAATTACGACTGCAATCCTCAAACTGATGGCGGTAATTTTTCTATCGCTACTTCTTCAGAGTACTATAAATCTCTTAGCGGCTTAACTAATGGTGCCACAAACGCTCCTTTGACCTGGGTTCGCGTTGAGAATGGTCTGGCTTCTATAGGTACTTGGGAGGAAGGCGACCGTAACGGTTATGCTATTTATGAAACAGATGTATGGAATGATGCAGCAACCGCTTACCATAGCGGCGCTAACCCTCTTTACGAAGAAGCTGCCCCCGAGCCTCTCTTATTCCTTCCTACCGCCGGATGGCGCAGCATGTCGGATGGTGTGAAAGACTATACCGGCAAATATGGGGACTACTGGAGCAGTACAATTACCAGCTCAGATACTTATATCTGGAAGCTCCGTGACGGTGGCGTGAGTACCGACTATGATTCCCGTGGAATCGGCATGAGCGTGCGGTGCGTAAAAAGTAACTGAATTGTGATTTTTAGCTCAAATAAACAAAAAGCCCTCAGCAGTGGGGGCTTTCTTAGTTTGTAGTTAGTAGAGTGTAGTTAGTAGTGAATAGATTTTTAATTCTTAATTCGTAATTCGTAATTATTCACTATTCGTTATTCACTAAAAAATATTGTTCATTCTTTTCATAGCGCTTCAAAAAAAGACTTAACCTTGCCATAAAAATTTTGTTCGTAATAAAATAAAAAGATTACCTTTGTGCGGCTCGAAAAAGGGGGGCATTGTTGCTCGTTGAAAATTATATATTTGCAGTTAACTTAAATTTTATCTATATGAAACCATCTCACATTGAACACATTGGAATAGCTGTAACCAGTTTGGAAAAGGTTATTCCCTACTACGAACAGTTACTGGGACAGAAATGCTATTCTATTGAAGAAGTTACCGACCAGAAAGTTAAGACAGCCTTTTTTAAGGTAGGACAAACCAAGATTGAGTTGCTTGAGCCGACATCGGCAGAGAGTCCCATTGCAAAATATCTGGAGAAAAATCCCCATGGCGGCGTGCATCACATTGCTTTTTGTGTTGATGGCGTGCAGCAGGCGCTCAACGATGCCGAAGCTATGGGCATTCAGTTGATAGACAAAACGCCTCGTCGTGGCGCTGAAGGACTGAATATTGGTTTTTTGCATCCCAAATCAACATTCGGCGTGTTGACAGAACTTTGTGAAGACCCGAATAAATTGTAATAAATCATTCAAAAATACAGAACAAAATCAAGTATGGAAACACAAAAAAAGATTAAACGGTTAGTTGAACTACGCGGTCAGGCAAGGCTTGGCGGCGGACAAAAACGTATTGATGCGCAACATGCCAAAGGGAAATACACCGCCCGCGAGCGCATCGAAATGCTTTTAGACAAAGGCAGTTTTGAGGAGATGGATATGTTTGTTACCCACCGTTGCACCAATTTCGGCATGGAAAAGGAGAGCTATCTTGGTGATGGCGTTGTGGTAGGACACGGTACGATAGACGGTCGTGTGGTGTGCGTTTTTGCACAGGATTTCACCGTTTTCGGCGGGTCTCTTTCGGAGACCATGTCACTCAAAATCTGCAAAGTAATGGATTTGGCAATGAAACTTGGCGCTCCCATTATCGGCATCAACGATTCGGGAGGCGCACGTATTCAGGAGGGGTCAAATTCATTAGCAGGCTATTCCGAAATCTTTGAAAGGAATATTCTGGCATCAGGCGTTATTCCTCAAATTTCGGTCATCTTCGGACCGTGTGCCGGCGGAGCAGTTTATTCGCCCGCTTTGACGGACTTTATTATGATGGCAGACAAAAACAGTTACATGTTTATTACCGGTCCCAAAGTGGTGAAAGCGGTAACGGGCGAAGATGTTTCGGTTGATGAACTTGGAGGCGCCGATGTACATTCCCGCAAGTCGGGTGTGGTGCATTTCAAAGCCGCCGGAGAACAGGAGGGTTTAAATACCATTCGCGAACTGATTTCCTACCTGCCACAAAACAATATGGAAGATGCACCGGTAGCCGTTTGCACCGACCCGGTCAGCCGTATGGACGATTCGCTTAACGCGATTGTTCCCGACAATCCGAACAAGCCTTACGACATGAAAGAAATCATCTATGCCTTGTCGGATAACAGAGAATTTTTGGAGGTACAGCCGCTTTATGCTCAAAATATCATCTGCGGTTTTGCACGTTTTAACGGCGTCTCTACGGGTATCATTGCCAATCAGCCTAAGTTTTTGGCAGGCGTGCTCGATTGTGACGCTTCCCGTAAAGCCGCGCGATTTGTACGCTTCTGCGATGCTTTCAACATTCAAATACTCACGCTGGTAGATGTTCCCGGATTCTTACCCGGCACGGGTCAGGAGTACGCTGGTATTATCAATCACGGCGCAAAGCTGATGTTTGCTTATGGCGAAGCCACCGTACCCAAAGTAACCGTTACGGTACGCAAATCGTACGGAGGTTCGCACATTGTAATGAGTTGTAAACAGTTGCGCGGCGACTTCAACTATGCATGGCCATCTGCCGAGATTGCGGTAATGGGCGCATCGGGCGCTATTGAAGTGCTTGAAGGACGGGCTATGGCTGCCATTGAAGACCCCACCAAACGCGCAGAGTTTGTGCAACAGAAAGAGGCTGAGTATAAGGAAAAATTTGCCAATCCTTATCAGGCAGCTACTATGGGCTATATTGATGATGTGATTGAACCGCGTAACACCCGTTTCCGCATTATTCGCGCTTTTGAGGCGCTCAAAACCAAGAAGCTCAGTAATCCGCTCAAGAAACACTCAAATATTCCACTTTAAAATTCCGTAACGAAAATGACAACCATAAACGAGCGTAAATTATGTGGTAATGAGTTGCAAAGCCTGCACGCCAATCACGATGCTGCCATTGCCGCAGCGTTGCATCTCTATTTTGGTATGGTGCACGACATCGAAAGTCTTCAGCTCACTATCAGGCAGGCAGAGCAGCGTTTTTCACAGTGGAACTCAAAAGTATTTGGTTTAAATAATGATTTAAAAAGATAATCCTATGAAACAGTTTAAGTTTAAGATAGCAGGACAACCTTACGACGTATCGGTCGAAGAGAGAGAGAACAACATTGCCGAGGTAGTAGTGAATGGTGTTTCGTACACCGTTGCACTGGAGGAAGAGCAAACATCGACGCCTGCGCAACCTGTTGTGGTTGCTGCGGCAGTTGCCGCCCCCGTTGCCGGCGCTACAGCCACAGGACAAAGCACCGTGATTACAGCGCCGCTGCCGGGAAGCATTTTTAAAATACCCGTAGCAAACGGACAGCTTGTAAGAAAAAACGATGTGTTGCTTATTATGGAATCCATGAAAATGGAAAACAACATCCTTGCCGAAGCCGATGGCGTGGTAAAGAACCTGTTTGTATCGGTTGGGCAGTCTGTGATGCAGGGAGATAAACTGGTAGAAGTGAGTGGCGTTGCAGCTGCTCCCCAGACACCCGTAACGCCTGTTCATACGGCGCCTGTAGCCTCTCCCGCAGCTCCGGCGCCTGCAGTAGCGCCACCCGTGGCAACTCCCGCCGGAAAAGGTGCGCCCGTCAAGGCTGCCTTGCCCGGAAGCATTGTCAAGTTGCTTGTCAAAGAGGGGCAACAGGTGAAAAATGGCGACGTGCTGCTCACTATGGAGTCGATGAAGATGGAAAACGAAATTACATCGGAGAAAGACGGCGTAGTGGTAAAGATTTTAGTAGCGCCCGGACAGGCTGTCCTGCAAGATGATATTTTGTTGGAACTTGCCTGAAAAGAACGTTGCTGAATTTCATAAAACCAGAGGCTGTCTCGCATTGAGGCAGCCTCTGGTTGTTTATTTATTTGTGATTCTTCCGAAAGATTTTTGCTTTATAACAACTCCTTAAATCAGCGTCAAGCCGCCATCTACGAGGATTAACTGCCCCTGTACATAACTTGAAGCGTCGGAAGAGAGATAGAGTAACGTACCGTTGAGTTCTCCTCGCCGACCGGGACGCGATGTGGGATTCTGTGTGTTGTGGTTTGTGAGAAAGGTATCGGACTTAAAGAGCGTGCCGGCAGTCATTTCACTTTCAAAGAATCCGGGTCCAACCGTATTCACCGTAATGCCATATTCCGCGTAGGAGCATGCCATCCCGACAGTTAACCCGTGTATGCCTGCCTTGCTCGCATTGTAGGAGTGCCGGATGAACGTATGATCCTTGTCTGCTATCACGGCGTTGATGCTGGCAATGTTCACAATTTTACCATACTTTTTTGCCTTCATTGTCGGTACAACATATTTTGACACCAGAAAGACGCCCCTGAGATTGGTGTTTAATGCCTTATCCCAGTTTTCAACAGTGAGCGTGTCCACGCCACCGCGTACGGCTATCCCTGCGTTATTGATGAGAACATCAATTGTGCCAAAGTGCGCCAAGACTTCCGAGATGGCGTTTTTTACACTTGTTTCATCCTCGACATCACACGTTACGGCGATACATTCACCGCCTGAGGAAAGGACATTCTGTTTGACCTCTTCCAGTTTTTCCTTTCTACGTGCCAGAAGCGCCACTTTTGCGCCCGATTCGGCAAATGCTACGGCGGCGTCTGCCCCCAAGCCTGAACTTGCGCCGGTAATTACGACGACTTTGTCTGTTAAATCAAATAGTTTATTCATAGATACGTTTTTAATAATATAACTCTACAGTACATTCTGTTTTGTTCGGCGCAAATGTAGTATAAAAACAGCAATCGGACAGTTACTAATCACTAAACTCTAATAATTAATTTGTCTGATAAAAAAAATGTCTTACATTTGCACGCAATTATAAACAGCCGGATTTTATATGTGTAATTGCAGACAAATAGAGCATTTTCAATCACTTAACACCATTTTAATGGCGTGTAGGGGTGTGAAATATAATGAGAGAGTAGCAGTGTGTTGCTCTCTTTTTGTTTCGACAATTGCATAACCAACATTTATACTTAACTCTTATGACAGACCGTTACAGCCGCGCAGAGATGCGGCAAATTTGGACAGAGGCAAACAAGTTTAATGCCTATTTAAAAGTAGAACTTTATGCTGCCGAAGCGTGGAACAGGCTCGGCGTCGTGCCCGATGACGACTTGAAGCGCCTTTTTGACGGGGCGACGTTCAGCATCCCCCGCATTTACGAGATTGAACAGCAGACCCGTCACGATGTTGTGGCATTCACCCGCGCCGTGAGCGAGACACTGGGCGAGGAACGAAAATGGGTGCATTACGGATTGACCAGTACTGACGTCGTTGATACCGCTAACGGCTACCTGATGAAGCAGGCAAATGCCATTCTGCACAGGGATTTGACCGACTTTCTCGCTGTTCTCCAAAAACAGGCGTTGCGGTTCAAATACACGCCCTGCATCGGACGGACGCACGGTATTCACGCCGATATTACCAGTTTCGGTCTCAAGTGGACGCTCTGGTATGCCGAAATGAAACGCAACCTCGACCGCTTTGAACGCGCCTGTCGCGACGTCGAAGTGGGCAAAATGAGTGGGGCGGTAGGTAATTTTGCCAATATTCCGCCCTTTGTCGAAGAGTATGTCTGTGAAAAACTGGGTATCGGATACGCTCAAGTCTCTACGCAGATTATTCAGCGTGACCGACACGCCTATTACCTTGCCACCCTTGCCGTTATCGCGGCTTCTCTTGAACAGATTGCCACAGAGGTGCGTCATTTGCAGCGTTCCGAAGTCCGCGAGGTAGAAGAAGCTTTTGGAAAAAATCAGAAGGGGTCGAGCGCTATGCCGCATAAGCGCAATCCAATCGGCAGTGAAAATATCTGCGGCTGTGCACGGGTGATGCGCGGTTATATGACCACCGCTTACGAAAATGTGGCGTTATGGCACGAGCGCGACATTTCCCACTCCTCCACCGAGAGAATCATCCTGCCGGACGCCACGATGTTACTGGATTATATGCTCGTGCGTTTTCGGAATATACTGGCTAATCTTGTGGTGTTTGAGGATGTTATGAAAGAGAATATTTATCGTACCTGTAAAATAATCTTTGCACAGCGCGTGATGAATATGCTCATCGCTAAAGGTCTCTCCCGCGAACACGCCTACGACACCGTACAGCCTGTTGCCATGACTGCATGGAACGAACATCGCGACTATCAGGAACTGCTGGCAAACAGCGAACAGATTATGAGCTATCTCTCCCAAGCCGAACTTGACAGTTGTTTCACACTTGATTACTATATGACGCAGGTCGATTATATTTATCACCGGAATAATCTGTGATAACGCCTGTCAATGTACGATAAAACCATATTTCAACAATAATTTTAATTCTACGAACAATATGAAATTAGACAAAATCACAGAAGCATTGACATTTGATGATGTCCTTTTGGTACCGCAATATTCTACGGCGCTTCCCTCGGAAATAGCCCTGAATACCCGCCTCACACCGAATATTGAGTTGAATTTGCCTATTGTCAGTGCAGCAATGGACACCGTAACCGAACATAAAATGGCTATTGCTATGGCACGCGAAGGCGGACTGGGCTTTATCCATAAAAATATGTCTATTGAGGCGCAGGCACGCGAAGTGGATTTGGTGAAACGCTCTGAGAGCGGTATGATTGCCAATCCTATCACACTCACAAAAGACAGTACATTGATTGATGTCAACAACATGCTAAAACGGTTTAACATTAGCGGACTGCCGGTGATTGATAAAAATCGCAAACTGGTTGGCATCATCACCCATCGCGATGTCAAGTATCGTCCCATTGACGACACGAAGGTGGCGCAGGTGATGACCCGTAAACCACTTATCACGGCAAAGATCGGCACATCGCTGCAGGATGCCAAAGAGATTCTCTGGCGTAACCGTATCGAGAAACTGCCAATCGTAGATGATGAAGGACGTTTAGCAGGACTTATTACCAGCAAGGACATAGACAATGTAGTGAACTATCCCTGCGCCTGTAAGGATGCCTCCGGTCGTCTGCGATGCGGAGCTGCAGTGGGTGTCGGCGCAGATACTATGCAGCGTGTTGTCGCTCTGGTGAATGCCGGCGTGGATATTATCACCGTTGACAGTGCGCACGGACACAGCGCCAATGTGATTAACACTGTCAGAAGCATCCGTCGAGCCTATCCGTCGCTGGATATTGTAGCGGGGAATATTGTTACCAGCGAAGCCGCTGCCGCTCTGATTGATGCGGGAGCTAATGCGGTTAAAGTGGGAATAGGTCCGGGAAGTATCTGCACCACTCGCATTGTGGCAGGCGTTGGCGTGCCGCAAATCAGTGCGGTGAGCGAGGTGTACGCCTGTTGTAAAGACAGGAACGTCTGTGTTATCGCCGATGGCGGAATTAAATTTAGCGGAGACATAGTCAAGGCGCTTGCAGCGGGAGCTGATACGGTGATGCTCGGTTCATTGCTGGCGGGATGCTCGGAATCGCCGGGAGAAGAGGTAGTTTTTCAGGGACGAAAATTCAAAGTCTATGTTGGTATGGGGTCGCTGGCTGCTATGAAGCGCGGGTCGGCTGACCGTTATTTTCAGACTGAAGATACGGCTGCCACGAAACTTGTTCCTGAAGGAATCGAAGGGCGCGTAGCATACAAGGGCGCGGTAGGAGACACACTCTACCAACTCTGTGGCGGGATTCGTTCCGGTATGGGCTATTGCGGCACGCCTACCATCCCAAAACTCAAAGAAGAAAGCGTCTTTGTCAGAATTACAAATGCAGGCTTGCGAGAATCGCATCCTCACGATGTGGAGATAACCGTTGAAGCGCCAAATTATACCAAATAGAGAAACTCTGTGCTGCTATCACCTTTTATGGAATAAACATGATGATAGAGGATAACAACATATTCTATGAGTTTTATGAAAAGTCTCCACTTGGGTTTCATGCGTCCGGCATAAAGTTGCCGAACATCAATTATTATGATCTGTTTCTGGGCAAGCTGTCTCCATATCAGGACATTAAGTATAAGTATTATATGGGGCGTGCTAACGCGGTGGACGTAATCTCTACGGGCAAAGCGTATATATATCTGTTATCCAAAAGGGTAATCAGTCTTATGCATGAGAATGACATTACCGGATGGAAAACTTATCCTGTAACTTTGTACGGCAGAGAGCAAAATATCATTAACGGCTACTCGCTGTTGGCGATAACGGGCAGGTGCGGCAATATTGACTGGTCGAGGTCTGATATTGTTAAGAAACAGTTGGCGCCTGATGTGCCTTTTGTTGATGTATTAAGGGGTATGTACTTTGATCCGGAGACTTGGGATGGCAGTGATTTCTTTGGAATAGAAGGGCAGGGGTATATATTGGTTACTCAAAAAGTCAGGAATCTGTTTGAGAAGAATAAAATTACGAATGCCACTTTCACCAATCTGAAAGACTATGAAACGCTGAGAAGTTCAATTTTTCCTGATGATTATCCTGTAAACAGAGAGTTATTGAGTGAGTTGAAAGCGATAAAGATATAAATACTGATTTACGAATATATTGTAACCACAATAGAGAGACCAAACAAAAAAGCCCCCGTTTCCGGAGGCTTTTGTTTTGTCTTGGCAGTCGCTTTTATTTTGAAATGCAACGCACAGGGAAGCCGTCCGACCGATAGAAGGAGTAGTTCTCGGCCGTCTGGCTATTTTTGGAGAAGAACAGGTAGTAACTATTACTTGAGTTTTTAGCGGTAGAGCTCCAGTAGTAGCCGCAGTCGCCACGGTAGTACAACTTACCACTGGTGCTGGCCCGGTAGCCGGTAGTGGGCAAAAACAATGCGTCGCCAACCTTCATACCGGTAGCGTAGTTGTTAGAACCGCCCGTCCAGCTTGCGCCTACCTTTGTGATAGCGTTATTAGAGGTATTTATCACAGCAGCCCATTCATTGATTGTAGGCACACGCCAACCGTCAGGGCAGGGATTGGCGGTAGTCATGTCCCAGTTAGATGATGTGGTCGGTACCGTACCGCCTTTGTTTGTCCAGTCTGGTACAGACGAATCGTGCGCCGAGTTTTGGCTTTCCGCCTGTGTTAACGTCACTACACCCGTACCCCATCTATATATTGCCCCGTGAATCTCCGCCGTAGGCGTAAACGGGTCTGCCGCTTCATTAGCGCCAAGATTGTGGCACATAAAGTCCATCCACTCGGTGGATGACACCTTGGCGCCACAGCATGCACAATCCTGAAGAGATGTGTTCAGTTCAATGGCTCTGTCGGCGTTGCCGTCATTATAAATGGCATACAGTTTGAGTTTTAAGCCTTTGTCGCGGATAAGACCTGACAGGTCGTTTTGCAGCGACGATTTGTAGTAAACCTCCACCTTGCACTTGGTGCCGCTGGTGATGGTGCCGCTATAATTTTCAACCGGCACAATACTTTCCACAATCTTTCCGGCGCCGACGGCTTCGACGAATCCAAAGCGAACATTGTTTACCGTACCGGAAGGAGTAAACGTGTAAACCTGCACGCCGGAATAGGAAGCCGCATAAACGCCGTCCTGAAGCATGCGGTCTGTAAACACGGTCTTCTGGGTACGGTCAGCTATCGCGCCGCAACCGTCTGTGCCGTTATTGCCGGTGGCAATGTCAAAGCAGCGCTTACCGGTAAACGTACCGACGCCTGTAAGGATACCGCCGCTTGTAAGGATATCGACGCCATCGCTACCGCCAATGTAATTCCACTTGCTTCCGTCCCAAAGATAGAGACCGTCTCCGTTAGGCGCAAGAAGATCGTTGGTGTTCCAGACAATCATCCCCGCCAGTTTCCCCTTTTCCGTATCGTGATTTGTAGAGGTAATGCCGGGAAACACATCGGTGTCAACGTCATACGGAATGGCGTTTAAGCTGGTAATACTTACATTTGATAGCAGCAATCCGCCTTTTTCTCCGCTACTGCTGTTCAAATCCAGAATAGCGCCTGCTTTTGGCGGGTCGCCACCGCCAATGGTTACCTGCGCCGCCATAAATGGCGCTACGCTTAGAAATGCTGCGGTAAGGGCAGCGAAAAGAAAGTTCTTTTTCATAATAAATACGTTTTAAATTAATTGATAGATAGATATAATTATGTTGTCAGTTATCAGTTTTTCTACCCCTCGTTTGCAACGAGACAGGTCGTTAAAAACGACCGACCAACTAACTCCTCGTCAGAGACGAGGAGCAGTGGGCGCACTAAATCTCAGCGGCAACCCTCCCGAGTCCGGAGGATTGCCGCAATAATGGTCTATGTATAT
>JAISXJ010000059.1 GCA_031270565.1 Prevotellaceae bacterium | reverse complement strand
GGGACGGCAACAAATGGAATAAAATTGGCGCTCCCGAACATTCCATAACCTTTGCCCCGTACAATCTCGGCGCTGACCCTGCTTACGACACGCCCAAGAAACAGATTGAATATCTGGCTACTTGTTCTGTCACCGACGCTATTAAAGTTTATGGCGATCTTTATCAATGGGGACGTGTAGCAGACGGACACGAAAAACGTACCAGCGAAAAAATTCCGACGAATAACAACGACAGTGAGGAAAACGGCGCTATTACTGATGTAGATGCTAACGGTCAGCCAAGTAGTACCAGCGGAGCTATTGGCAAATTTATCAAACAATATCAAACTCCTCAAGATTGGCGCTCTCCCCAAAAGGATGACCTTTGGGGTAACGGCGAGGGCACGGTTGGACAAACCGACAATCAAGGCGGCGTTCTTCATACTGACGGCAAATATTATCAAAACACGGACTGGGCAATTCCTGCCAACAATCCCTGTACCTCAATGGGCGCCGGCTGGCGCGTTCCTACTCAGGACGAATGGGAACGGCTTATGAATTACGACAGCAATCCGAGTACTGCCGGTGGCAGAGTTCCCGTTGGCACCACCAATATGCCTCCTACCGGTCAGGCTAACACCAGCGCCAATAGCGCTCCCTTGACATGGATACCGGTAGCAGGTGGAAAAGCAAGTAATAGTTGGAGTGGTTCTCAAAACGAATTAGGCGGTTACGCTGTTTACAGAACAGCTGACTGGACTTCTGCTATTGGTGCCAATGGTTACTTTGACGATAATGGCACTCCCGACTATAACAGACCCTTATACGCCGCTGCTGCCCCCGAGCCTGTCTTATTCTTTCCTGCAGCCGGGTACCGCCGTGCTGCTGGAGGTTCGGTAAACGTAACCAGCAAGATAGGGTACTACTGGAGCAGTACAGTTAACGGCATCATCGACTATTCGTTTGCTTGCGACGTCACCTACTTGAAATTTTCTCAAGATTCCCGTGCGGGCGGCAATAGCGTGCGGTGCGTGAAGGAATAAGAGCCTCTCCAAGCCCCTTCAAAGGCTCACAATTAACAATCAAGTAGGAGGGAAACGAAGCAGTTTCCTCCTACTTGATTATCTGTTTATTTGTATATGAAAAATTTATTTCAGACTGACGGCATAATGAGCTACTTTGCCCTGCAGATAGACGCCTGAAATAAACAGCACGGGGGCATCGTCTCCCTCACCGGATAACGCAGCGCTGTAAGCGCTGTCAATATCTTCATGCGAACGAATAGTCTGTCCGTTTATTTTCAAAATAATAAATCCTTTACTGATGCCAGCTGCGGCAAAGAGACCGTTTTTAGTTACTTCCGTTACCTGTACGCCGGCAGAAAGGCGAAGGCGATACTTCAATTGATCGCTGAGAGGCTCAAATTTTGCACCAAGCGCCATCAAATCAACAGCTTTCACGACGTCGGTATTTCCCGAACGGTTCTTTAATTGAACCGTAACGCTCTGACTTTTGCCATTACGAAGCAAGCCGATACTGATTTTGTCACCCGGACGGTAGCGTCCAATCTGCTCCTGTAATTGAGCAACAGAGGTAACGGAGATGCCGTTTACGTCATTAATCACGTCGCCTTCTTTAATGCCTGCTGCCTTAGCCGAACTATTTTCGCTAATGCCTGCCACGTATGCGCCGCTCAGTGTACCGAGTTTCTTCTCTTCGGCAAGTTTATTGTCAATATCCTGAATGGTAACACCCAAAACTGCGCGTTGTACCACGCCAAACTCTTTAAGGTCGGCGATAACTTTGCTAACGATAGAGATTGGAACAGCAAAAGCATAACCGGCGTATGAGCCTGTTTGCGAGGCTATCGCTGTGTTAATGCCAACCAGTTCACCATTGGTATTGACTAATGCGCCGCCGCTGTTGCCGGGATTAACCGCCGCATCGGTCTGGATAAATGATTCGATTTTCATCTCGGCGTTCAGAATATTGATATTCCGCGCTTTTGCGCTGACAATACCCGCCGTTACGGTGGATGTCAGGTTGAAGGGATTGCCCACAGCCAGCACCCATTCGCCAACCTGCAGATTGTCGGAATTGCCGGATTTTATCGGCTGCAGATCCGTCGCTTCAATCTTCAACAGGGCAATGTCCGTAGATGTATCTGCGCCAATCACTTTGGCTATAAAAGTACGTTTGTCGTTGAGCGTTATCTCCACTTCCGAAGCGCGTTCAATAACGTGGTTGTTTGTAACAATGTACCCGTCTTCCGAGATAATCACGCCCGATCCGGAAGCCATCTGTTCTCTTGGTTGCCCCATACCGCTGTCGGGGCGTCCGAAAAAGAATTCGAGCAACGGATCAACGGAATGATAGTTCTGCTGTACCCTGTACTTGGTTTTCACGTGCACCACGCTGTGCACAGTCTGTTCGGCAGCGGAGGTGAAATCAGTTGCAATGGCAGGCACGCTGCTGATAGCTGTAAATGATGTCGGTATAGCCAGTGCCTGCGCAGAACCACTGGTTGCAGGTTGATTGATTTTGTGAACAAAAAGCACCGTTGCAACACTTGACAATACGCTGACCCCTATTAATGTCAACGCAAAAAATACATGTTTTTTTCTCATGATCATATTTCTTAAAAGTTTGGTAATTGATAAATTAAAAGGTTCTTTTAAACAACAAAATGCGTTCTAAAACGCCAATTTTGCCATTATTATTGTTAAGATTAACATATTTAACACCAACAGAGGCATCTCACTGAAAAAAACACACAAAAACCATAACCGGACAGGTAATAATATGTCATTCTGTCAGTGTTTAGCAACAGGAGGGTATATCAAAAACATGCTTTTCTAACCGTAAACAGCAGAAGCTACCCTTTCGGGCAGCTTCTGCTGCAATTTTTTAGAACGAACTACCGCTACCTATATCGCATCCGAAATTTCTTCAATATCGGTGATATTTTTACTGACATCAGACATACGCTCATAATCCTCATAGGTCATTACCACTATTTTATCATACTCGCGTAATCCTGTTCCTGCAGGAATACGGTGTCCGACAATCACGTTCTCTTTCATTCCTTCAAGTCTGTCGGTTTTGCCGTGTATGGCAGCTTCGTTGAGTACTTTGGTCGTTTCCTGGAACGACGCGGCGGACATAAAACTGCTCGTCTGCAACGCGGCGCGTGTGATACCCTGCAACATCTGTGTAGAGGTGGCAGGCATCGCATTGCGCACCACTACGGGACGCAAATCCCGACGTTTCAGCACACTGTTTTCATCGCGCAACTTACGTGCCGTAACAATCTGTCCGGCTTGTAACGTCTGAGAATCGCCTGCATCAAGCACTACCTTTTTACTCCAGATCTGGTTGTTGGCTTCCATAAAACTAAATTTGTCAACAACCTGACTTTCGAGAAATTGCGTATCTCCCTGATCGGCAATCTGCACCTTGTTCATCATTTGACGCACAATCACCTCGAAGTGTTTATCATTGATTTTCACACCCTGCAGGCGGTACACATCCTGAACCTCATTAACGATGTACTCCTGAACGGCAGTGGGACCTTTGATAGCCAAAATATCCGACGGCGTAATAGCGCCATCCGACAGGGGCGTTCCTGCGCGAACATAATCACTCTCCTGTACCAAAATCTGTTTTGAGAGCGGCACCAGATACTTTTTCTCCTCGCCCGTCTTGGACGTGATAGAAATTTCACGGTTTCCACGTTTGATTTTTCCAAACGATATTTCACCGTCAATTTCGGCAACTACCGCAGGATTCGATGGATTACGCGCCTCAAACAATTCGGTAACACGCGGCAAACCTCCCGTGATGTCGCCGGCTTTACCCTGCGCACGAGGAATTTTTACGATAAGATCTCCCGTTTTAATGGCGTTTTTATTATCTACCACCAAGTGAGCGCCCACAGGCAAATTGTATGTACGCAAAATATTTCCCGCCTTGTCAACAATATGCGCCGACGGCGATTTGGTTTTATCTTTCGATTCAATGATGATTTTCTCGCGCAATCCCGTACTTTCGTCCGCTTCGATAGTGAATGTTACATTTTCTATCACATTTTCAAACTGAATAGTACCGGCAACCTCCGACACGATTACGGCATTAAAAGGATCCCATTCGCAAATGACATCTCCCTTTTTAACAAGCGATCCGCTTTCAATAAAGAGTTTTGAACCATATTGAAGCGACTGCGTTGTCAGCGTGATGTGCGTATTGATGTCAATGATACGCGCTTCAGCCTGACGGGCAACAACCACTTTGTAGGTTTTTCCTGAAGCGTCAACGGCATCTACGGTACGCAACTCATCAATTTCCAGCAGTCCGTCGTAACGAGATATCATACTTGATTCTGCAGCGATGTTTGATGCAATACCTCCGACATGGAATGTTCTCAGGGTCAACTGTGTACCCGGCTCTCCGATGGACTGCGCTGCAATCACCCCGACAGCCTCACCTCTGCTTACCAACAATCCTGTTGCCAAATTGCGCCCGTAACACTTGGCGCAAACGCCACGATTTAATTCGCAAGTCAGCACCGAACGCACCTCAACGCGCTCAATGGGAGAATTGGTAATGATAGTCGCTGTTTTTTCATCAATCATCTCTCCTGAAGAGATAATCAAATCACCTGTTGTAGGATGGAAAATATCGTGCACCGATACTCGTCCCAGAATACGGTCGTAGAGAGTGGCAATGACCTCCTCCTTGTTTTTGAGTTCAGAGACGATCAGCCCGCGTAACGTGCCGCAATCCTCCTCTGTGATAATCACATCGTGCGACACATCCACCAAACGGCGGGTCAGATAACCGGCGTCAGCCGTTTTCAGAGCTGTGTCTGCCAAACCCTTACGGGCGCCGTGCGTCGAGATAAAATACTCTAACACCGACAAACCCTCTTTAAAGTTAGCCAAAATAGGATTTTCAATAATCTGACCACCTTCGGCGCCTGTCTTTTGCGGCTTAGCCATCAGTCCGCGCATACCCGACAACTGACGGATTTGCTCTTTTGAACCACGCGCACCCGAATCCAACATCATATACACCGAGTTAAAACCTTGATTGTCGGCAATGAAATTTTTCATCACCACATCGGTAAGATTTTTGTTCACACGTGTCCAGACATCAATAATCTGATTATAACGCTCGTTATTGGTGATCCATCCCATAGCGTAGTCGGACATGATACGTTCCACCTCGTCGTAGCCCTGTTGTACCAGTTGCTCTTTTTCTTTGGGAATAATCACATCAGCCAAATTGAATGACAATCCGCCACGGAAAGCCATTTCATAGCCTAAATTTTTGATATAATCAAGAAATTCTGCAGTTCGTGCTACACCACATTTTTCAATCACCACGCCGATAATATCGCGCAACGATTTTTTCGTAAGCAGAACATTCAGGTAGCCCACTTCTTTCGGCACGAACTTATTGACAATGATACGTCCAACGGTTGTCTTTTCTACCAAACGAACAATGGGATTTCCATCATTATCCATATCGTTAATACGCACCGATACAATGGCGTGAATATCCACTTTTTTCTCATTGTATGCGATCTCCGCTTCCTCCGGTGAATAGAAAACCAGTCCTTCGCCTTTGGCGCCTTTTCGCTCTTTGGTAATGTAATAAAGCCCCAGTACCATATCTTGCGAAGGTACGGTAATGGGTGCGCCGTTTGCCGGATTCAGGATGTTATGAGAGGAGAGCATCAGCAGTTGTGCCTCCAGAATAGCTTCATTTCCAAGTGGCAAGTGAACCGCCATCTGGTCGCCGTCAAAGTCTGCGTTAAATGCCGTACAAACCAGCGGATGCAACTGAATTGCTTTTCCCTCAATCATCTTTGGCTGAAATGCCTGAATACCAAGACGGTGCAATGTCGGGGCGCGGTTGAGTAACACGGGATGCCCTTTCATAACATTTTCGAGAATGTCAAATACGACGGGGTCTTTGCGGTCAATGAATTTTTTTGCCGATTTAACCGTTTTCACGATGCCGCGCTCAATGAGTTTACGGATGATAAAGGGTTTGTAAAGTTCGGCAGCCATCTCTTTGGGCAATCCACACTCGCCCATTTTCAACTCGGGACCAACCACAATCACCGAACGCGCCGAATAGTCGACACGTTTTCCAAGCAGGTTTTGACGGAAACGTCCCTGCTTTCCTTTTAAGCTGTCGCTCAAAGATTTAAGCGGTCGGTTTGATTCCGATTTCATCGCATTCGATTTACGGGAGTTGTCCAATAACGAATCGACAGCCTCTTGCAACATGCGTTTTTCATTGCGTAAAATCACCTCAGGAGCCTTAATTTCGATAAGCCGTTTGAGGCGGTTGTTGCGAATAATCACGCGACGGTAAAGGTCATTCAAATCGGAAGTTGCAAAACGTCCTCCGTCAAGCGGTACCAGCGGACGCAATTCAGGCGGAATCACAGGCAGCACTTTGATAATCATCCATTCCGGTTTGTTGATATGCCGCGCCGCACGGAAAGATTCTACCACCTGTAGCCGTTTCAAAGCCTCAGCCTTGCGTTGCTGGGATGTATCGGTGTCTGCTTTGTGTCGCAAATCATACGAAAGGGTATCCAAATCCAGGCGGGATAAAAGGTCATAAATAGCATCACCACCCATTTTTGCAATAAATTTATTGGGATCAGAATCGTCAAGCGCATGATTATCTCGCGGAAGCGATTCAAGCAGTTCGAGATAATAGTCCTCATCTATCACATCTCCCACTTGCAGACCTTCGGCATTTGTCAATGCGCCGAGTTGGATAATGACATATTTCTCATAATAGATGATTGCATCCAGTTTCTTACTTGGCATTCCCAGCAGATAGCCGATTTTGTTCGGCAACGCACGAAAATACCATATATGAGCTATGGGTACAACCAGTTGAATATGTCCGGCTCGTTCACGACGCACCTTTTTTTCCGTTACCTCCACACCACAACGGTCACACACAATGCCTTTGTATCGAATACGTTTGTATTTCCCACAATGACACTCATAATCTTTTACAGGACCAAAAATGCGTTCGCAAAAGAGTCCATCGCGTTCCGGTTTATAGGTTCGGTAATTAATGGTCTCCGGTTTCAAGATCTCTCCATAGGACGACTCAAGAATTTCTTCGGGAGAAGCCAAGCCGATGGTGATTTTACTGAAAGTTGTTTTTACCTTATTCTCTCTTCTAAATGCCATATTATACAGATCATTTTTTGTTTCTAATGAATATCCGAGATTATTTCTAATCCAATTTCACACTCAGTCCAAGACCGCGCAGTTCGTGCAAAAGCACGTTAAACGACTCGGGAATACCGGGTTGCGGCATCGGGTCGCCTTTCACCATCGCCTCGTAGGCACGGGCGCGCCCCACCACATCGTCAGACTTGACGGTCTGAATTTCCTGTAACAGATGCGATGCGCCAAAGGCTTCGAGCGCCCACACCTCCATCTCTCCAAAACGCTGTCCTCCAAATTGCGCTTTACCGCCAAGAGGCTGCTGGGTGATGAGCGAATAAGGCCCAATGGAACGCGCGTGCATCTTGTCTTCAACCATGTGTCCAAGTTTAAGCATATAAATTATACCCACTGTAGCAGGCTGGTCAAATCGTTCACCTGTGCCGCCATCGTAGAGATAGGTTCTTCCATAGTTCGGAAGTCCGGCTTTTTTGGTATAGTGATTCAAATTTTCAAGCGTTGCGCCATCAAAAATTGGAGTGGTAAATTTAAGGTCTAACTTCTGTCCTGCCCAGCCTAAAACCGTTTCAAATATTTGTCCTAAATTCATACGAGAAGGCACGCCCAGAGGATTGAGAACAATATCAACCGGCGTCCCATCTTCCAGAAAAGGCATATCTTCCTGACGTACAATCTTGGATACAATACCCTTGTTTCCATGCCGTCCTGCCATTTTATCACCGACACGAATTTTGCGTTTCATCGCTACATACACTTTGGCAAGCTGTACAATGCCTGAGGGCAGTTCATCGCCGATAGTTACATTGAATTTTTGACGTTTTAATTCGGCGTCATACTCTTTGTATTTATGTAAGTAGTTGATAACAATAGCACGAATAAGACTATTTTTGTGCGGATCTGTCGTCCATTTGCTAAGTTGAACGGTATTATAATCAACGTCATTGAGCAATCTTTGCGTAAACTTCACCCCTTTCGGAATGATGTCCGCCCCAAGAAAATCCTTTACGCCCTGCGATGTTTTTCCACTAATAATAAAGATCAATTTTTCAATAAGCATTTGCTTGAGCGCTGCTGTCTTGCGATTGAACTCTTCATCAAATTTGGACAGTTCGACTTTGTCATCTTGACGGGACTTGCGGTTTTTAACAGCACGCGAAAAGAGTTGCTTTCCTATAATCACGCCATATAACGAGGGAGACGCTTTAAGAGAAGCATCTTTTACATCGCCGGCTTTGTCGCCGAAAATAG
Source organism: Prevotellaceae bacterium (assembly GCA_031270565.1). Classification (GTDB taxonomy): domain Bacteria; phylum Bacteroidota; class Bacteroidia; order Bacteroidales; family Paludibacteraceae; genus F0058. Next base: position 5,711 of record JAISXJ010000059.1, on the reverse strand, counting down.
CTCTTAAAAGTTTCTCTTCGGGTGTCGGATCGGTTTCTCCTTTGGGAGTGATTTTTCCGATAAGAATATCTCCCGGTACAATATGCGCTCCGACACGAATGATGCCGTTTTCGTCAAGATTACGGGTTGCATCTTCGCTTACATTCGGAATATCAGATGTCAATTCCTCCATACCACGCTTTGTCTCACGTACTTCAAGGGCATATTCACTTACGTGTACCGAGGTAAAAATATCCTCGCGAACCACACGTTCGTTGATAACGATAGCATCTTCGTAATTATATCCTTTCCACGGCATAAATGCCACTTTCAGATTACGACCTAAAGCCAGTTCGCCTTTTTCGGTGGCATATCCTTCCGTCAGAATCTGTCCTTTCACTACACGATCGCCTTTATTCACAATAGGACGAAGGTCTATGGTGGTGTCTTGATTGGTTCTTTGGAATTTCGGCAGAGCATACTCTTCTACCGAATCAGTGAAACTTACAAATCCTTCTTCTTCCGTACGGTCATAGCATACGCGAATTGTACGTGCGTCAACATATTCTACTATGCCATCGTTTGCTGCCATAATTTGAGTGCGGGAATCTTTAATCATCTGTCCCTCAATTCCTGTTCCAACAATCGGAGCTTCAGAGCGTAACAACGGCACTGCCTGACGCATCATGTTCGACCCCATCAAAGCGCGGTTGGCGTCGTCATGCTCCAGAAATGGAATTAATGCAGCTGCCAATGAAGCAATTTGTTGTGGCGCTACGTCCATCAGTTCTACCTGATCCGGACTGACCACAGGATAATCAGCATCCTGACGGGCTTTTACTTTGTCTCGAATAAACGACCCGTCTTCTTTCAGCGGAGCATTTCCTTGAGCAATAATTTTAGCCTCCTCTTCCTCTGCCGTAAGATAGACAATTGATTCGGGATTATTATCTACAACGCCTGCCTCAACTTTCCGATAAGGTGTTTCAATGAAGCCAAGATCGTTGATTTTTGCATAAATGCAGAGAGAAGAAATCAGTCCGATGTTTGGACCTTCGGGTGTTTCAATCGGACAAAGCCGTCCATAGTGCGTATAATGCACATCGCGCACTTCAAATCCTGCACGTTCTCTGGAAAGACCGCCCGGACCAAGCGCTGACAAACGCCGTTTATGCGTTATTTCGGACAGTGGATTTTGCTGATCCATAAACTGCGAAAGAGCGTTAGTCCCAAAGAACGAATTAATAACTGACGAAATGGCTTTGGCATTAATCAAGTCAACCGGCGTAAATACCTCGTTATCACGCACATTCATACGTTCGCGAATAGTACGCGCCATACGCGCCAGCCCCACGCCAAACTGGTTATAAAGCTGTTCGCCGACGGTACGCACACGACGGTTGCTGAGATGGTCAATGTCATCCACATCAACCTTTGAGTTGATCAACTCTATCAGATATTTAATAATTTCAATAATATCACGTTGTGTCAGCACACGTACGTTTATGTCGGTAGTCAATCCCAACTTTTTATTGATACGATAACGCCCGACATCGCCTAAGTCATACCGTTTTTCAGAGAAAAACAATCCATTAATAACCTCGCGTGCGGAAGCATCATCAGTAGGTTCTGCATTGCGCAGTTGACGATAGATATGTAGAACCGCCTCACGCTCCGTGTTACTTGGGTCTTTCTGGAGAGTGTTATAAATGATGGCATAATCGTTAATATTTTGTTCTTCCTTGTGAATCAAAATAGTCTGACTGCCGGAGTTTATAATGTCTGGGATATGCGCACTTGTAAGAATTGTTTCACGCTCAATAAGCACCTCCGTGCGCTCCACTGTTACAACCTCGCCTGTGGCTTCATCTACAAAGTCTTCAACCCATGGTTTCACCACACGAGCAGCTAATTTTCGTCCGATAACTTTTTTGAGCGTTGTTTTATTGACCTTTATCTCCTCTGCCAAACCGAATGTTTCCAAAATGTCCCTATCGGTTTCGTAGCCAATAGCGCGTAACAATGTGGTTACGGGCAATTTCTTCTTTCGGTCGATGTAGGCATACATCACATTGTTGATGTCGGTGGCAAACTCAATCCACGACCCTCTAAACGGAATGATACGTGCAGAATAGAGTTTTGTACCGTTTGCGTGGTTGCTTTGTCCAAAAAACACGCCGGGTGATCGATGCAACTGTGAAACGATAACACGTTCCGCACCATTGATGACAAAAGTACCCTTATCAGTCATATAGGGAATTGGTCCCAGAAAGACATCCTGTACCACAGTATCGAAATCTTCGTGATCAATATCGTTGCACGAGAGTCGTAACTTTGCCTTGAGTGGCACGCTATAAGTAACCCCGCGACGGATACACTCATCAATGGAGTAGCGAGGCGGGTCTATAAAATAGTCGAGAAATTCTAAGGTAAAATTGTTGCGAGCATCACTAATCGGGAAATTTTCGGAAAACGCTTTGTACATTCCCTCATGCTTCCGATGCTCGGTTGGCGTATCAAGTTGAAAGAAATCTCTGAACGATTTGAGCTGTACCTCTAAAAAGTCGGGATAATCCAACTGATTTTTGATAGTAGCAAAGCTAATTCTTTTTTTTTCTGTTTTTAAAGACATTGGTAACGGCTTATTGGTTGAACTTTATGTTTATACGGAAAAGGTTTAGAGTCCAACTCGCGCTGGATTCTAAACCAAAGTGTTTTGAAATCAAGAGATTCCTATTTCAGTTCAACCTCAGCGCCGGCTTCGGTGAGCTGTTTGTGAAGGGCTTCTGCTTCTTCTTTGGAAACACCTTCTTTCACGACAGAAGGAGCGGCATCTACGATATCCTTAGCCTCTTTCAGTCCCAGACCGGTCAATTCCTTAACCAGTTTCACCACTGCGAGCTTGCTCGCGCCGGAGGATTTCAAAAGAACATCAAAAGATGTCTTTTCTTCTACTTCCGCTACAGCTGCACTGGCGGGGGCAGCAACAGCAACTGCTGCCGCTGCAGGCTCAATACCATATTCATCCTTCAAGATTGTGGCTAACTCGTTTACTTCTTTAACGGTCAGGTTAACCAATTGTTCTGCAAAAACTTTCAAATCTGCCATTGTAATAATGATTTTATTTGTTATTATTCGGTTTTTATTAAAAAATTATCTTTCAGAGAGTGTTTTCAACACACCATGAATTGTACAGCCTCCGGATTGGAGAGCTGACAGTACGTTCTTAACGGGCGATTGCAGCAAGCCGACAATATCTCCGATAAGTTCGTTTTTGCTCTTGACTGCTACCAGAGCATCAAGTTGATCCGCACCTAAATAGAAACATTCTTCCACGTATGCCGCCTTCAAAACGGGTTTGCTTACAACTTTGCCGTTGCCTACAAAATCTTTGATAAGTTTTGCAGGAGCATTCCCAACATTGGAGAACAACACAGAGGTATTTTGCGTGAGTGCACTTTTAATGGGTTTGTAATCCACACCGAGATTTGCAAGAGCTTTCTCGAATAACGTGTTTTTCACAACCAACATTTTAATATCTGCCGCTGCGCATTTGCGACGCAATGAACTAACCTGTTCTGCATTTAAACCCTGCGCTTCGGTGAGATAATAGTGACTGTACGCCTTAATAGTTGCCTCTATTTGCGAAATAATTACGCTTTTATCTTCCTTTTTCATAATCCTTTGTTAAGTTAATCCATAGATTTGGTGTCCACTTTAACACCGGGACTCATTGTTGATGAAAGATAAATACTTTTCACATAAGTACCTTTGGCTGATGTGGGCTTCAATTTCATAATGGTAGCCATAAATTCGCGTGCATTGTCAACAATTTTCTGCTCGTCAAACGAGACTTTTCCAATTGAGGTGTGCACGATACCAAATTTATCCACCTTAAAATCAATTTTCCCCTGTTTCACTTCGGCGACCGCCTGCCCAACTTCCATGGTAACCGTGCCGCTTTTGGGATTTGGCATCAGACCGCGAGGTCCTAAGATACGTCCCAAAGCGCCGATTTTACCCATAATAGCCGGCATGGTAATGATCACGTCAATGTCTGTCCATCCACCTTTAATCTTCTCAATATATTCGTCTAAGCCCACATAATCGGCTCCGGCGGCTTGCGCTTCAGCTTCTTTGTCAGGCGTACACAATGCGAGAACACGTACCTGTTTTCCTGTGCCATGCGGCAGCGATACCACGCCACGAACCATCTGGTTAGCTTTGCGCGGATCAACTCCCAAACGTACATCAATATCCACAGAGGCATCAAATTTGGTCAAAGTAATTTCCTTTACCAATTTGGCTGCTTCGTTGAGAGTATAAGATTTCCCTGCTTCAATCTTTTCCGATGCCAACTTTTGTTTTTTTGTCAGTTTACTCATTTTTTCAATCGAAGTTTAGTTTAACTATTAGGGAACTCTCCTTTGACAGTGATACCCATACTTCTGGCTGTTCCTGCAACCATGCGCATCGCAGCCTCTACTGTGAAACAGTTCAGATCGGTCATCTTGTCTGTGGCAATGGCTTGCACCTGCTCCCATGTAACCTCAGCCACTTTATTGCGGTTTGGCTCTGCCGAGCCGCTTTTAAGTTTGGTAAGTTCCAACAGCTGAATAGCTACAGGAGGCGTTTTTACAACAAATGTAAATGACTTATCCGAAAAGTACGTAATAACAACAGGCAGAATCTTTCCTGCTTTTTCTTGGGTTCTGGCGTTAAATTGCTTGCAAAATTCCATAATATTGATTCCTTTCGACCCCAAAGCGGGACCTACGGGAGGTGATGGATTTGCGGCGCCACCCTTGATCTGCAATTTGATAAATCCAGCAATTTCTTTTGCCATAATTCTGGTTTTTTGTTATTTACATAATAAAAACGGAGTAACGTTCTTAGATGCCCGTAACCAACATCTGCTACTCTTTCTCTACTTGCGTAAAGCCAAGCTCAAGTGGCGTTTTTCTACCGAAAATTTTCACCATAACTTTAAGCCGCTTTTTTTCATTGTTTACATCCTCAATCAGTCCGGAGAACCCGCTGAATGGACCAGTCATCACCTTGACACTCTCTCCTGTTATATAAGGGACAAGTATCTCCTCTTCAGCATCTTGACGGCTGTCAACCGAACCCAAAATTCGATTGACCTCCGACTGACGCAAAGGGACAGGCTGCGTGGAATCGGGAGACCCGCCCAAAAAACCGAGAACATTCGGTATTTCGCGCAGATGCCCAGCTACCTCATTGGTTAATGCAGCTTCTACAAGCACATAACCGGGAAGATAGTTCCGTTCTTTGACAACTTTTTTGCCATTCCGAACCTGATACACCTTCTCTGTCGGGATTAATACCTGAGAAACATACAAACCCAGTGGAGAGTTTTTGATAGCAATATCAATATACTCTTTCACCTTGTTCTCCTTTCCGCTAATAGCACGTAAAACGTACCATTTGTAAGTTGTTTCTGACATGTATGAATCCTCCGCAGGTTAGATGTATCTGTAGATTAACGTCATAAGGTTTTCAAAACCCATATCCATTATCCAAACAACGATAGCGATAATTATGGAAGCAATTAAAACAACGACTGCGCTGTTGGACAATTCCTGTGCTGTAGGCCATGAGGTCTTGTGCACAAGTTCTGCATAGGAATCTTTGAAATAGGTAACAAGTTTCATAATACAAATAGTTTTTTTGCACGGAAGGAGAGGCTCGAACTCCCGACACCCGGTTTT
>JAISXJ010000136.1 GCA_031270565.1 Prevotellaceae bacterium | reverse complement strand
CCGAAAATTCCGGAAATGTGCCGCAATAATTATATATGTATATGGCGAAAAGACGCAAAAAGACTTTGCGTTGATAACCAGTAACAAAAAAGTTTTTAATAAATGATAATCCCTTGAATACAACGAGTTAAGCTGAATGCGGGGGGGGGCTTTTGTAACGAGCTTACTTTTAGGCGGTTGAACCGTCTAAACAGCAAAAATGGTGAATATGGAACCCCAGATGTAAGCATCGCTTTGAGTTGATTTTAGATGTTTATAAGAACGGGGCAAAGATACATCTTTTTTAGTGAATAACTAATAGTGAATAGTGAATAATATTTTTCGGGTTTTTATTTCTCTGTGTCTCTCTGTGTGTTCTCTGTGTAACTCCGTGCAATAAGAAAACTTGGCAACGCTCGCTGCTGAATTTCACAGAGAAGCACAGGACTTGTCCCGCCAAAGCGGGAGGTTTCACAGAGTTACACAGAGATTTGTCCCTACGAGACAGTATTCACTACTAACTACACTCTAATAACTAAAAACTAAAAAAAGGCTTACTTTTGTCTCCTGAATTTATCAAGTTCAAAGGTATGTATCGTGTATTAAAAAGTTTGTTTTTATCTTGTGCACTGCTCTGCACGATGGCGCTGTCAGCCCTTCCGCCCGAACTGCGAGGCGCATCAGTTGGCTTTATGCTTACGGAGGCGGTTACGGGGCGCGTTCTGACGGCGCAAAATCCGGATTTATGCCTTACACCTGCTTCCGTGATGAAGATTATTACCACCGCCACCGCTCTGGAACTGCTTGGCGCAGATTATCGCTTCGAGACGCATCTCCAACACGACGGCTTCGTTTCGGCAGACAGCACACTGCACGGCAACCTCTATATCACCGGCGGTGGCGACCCGACATTGGCTTCCGCTCGATTCGACGGGGAAGCGCTTTTCGCTCTTTTTGCCAAAGAAATAAAACGCTTTGGTATTAGGCATATCACGGGGAATGTCATCGCCGACGCTTCGCTTTACGACAAAGAGCCGTTGCCTGTCGGCTGGACGTGGGAAGATATTGGGAATTATTATGCTGCCGGCGTATATGGTCTTTCCGTTTGCGACAACCGGCTTACCGTTACGCTCTGTTCGCGTGCCGTCGGCAGCAAGCCGGATATTGTGCAAATCACGCCCGGACTGCCTGACATCTCGTTAGAAAACGCGCTTATCGTCAACCCTTCCGGCGGCGACAGCGTCTCTATCTACGGGATGCCGTACGATAATCGTCGTGTGCTGCGCGGCGGCATCCCGCCTCATCAGGACAAGTTCACCGTCTCCGGCGACATTCCCAATCCGCCGTTAGCGGCGGCGCATCTTCTTATTAATGCTTTGTCGCAAAGTAATATCACCGTTGATGGCGAGCCTGCCGACCGGTTTCTTACCTCCGTTCGGCGGCGAGAGATATACGTTCATTATTCCGTTCCGCTCGCCGAGATTATCAAGAGTACCAACCGGCACAGCGTTAATCTTTACGCCGAGCATCTGGTTAAGCATCTCTCTCTGCGACGGTCATCCACAGGAAATTTCAGGGACGGTCTGGCTGTTATAAGGCAGTTTTGGCAGGAAAAAGGGCTGGATACCGGCACGTTTTTTATGCTTGACGGCTCCGGCTTGTCGCCGCACAACGCGCTTTCAGTCCGCTTTGTCAACGACGTACTGCGTTTTATGTATATGGAGAGTCGTTTTGGAGCTGTTTTTCAGGCATCACTTCCCGTTGCCGGCGTCAGCGGGACGGTACGTTCCTTTCTGAAAAATACATCTCTCGCGGGGCGTGCTGCTCTGAAGAGTGGCTCTCTGGCACGTGTGCAGTGTTACGCGGGCTATATCAACCGCGACGACAGGGTCTATCTCTTGACGGTTATGGTGAATAATTTTTCCGGCAAACGGCGGGATATTGTCAGGTATATGGAAGAACTAATTCTCAATGCCATTCCCCTCTAACAACTTTATTTCTATGAATAATAAATTTCGTTTTGTTGCTCAGACCACCTCAACCAATCAGCAGTTGGAGGCGCTGATGCAGGGCGAATCTCTGCCTCACGGCTTTTGTCTCTATACCGATTTTCAGACGCAGGGTAAAGGGCAGGGCGACCACAGCTGGGCTTCGACGCGGGGAGAAAATCTGCTGTTTAGTCTGCTGCTAAAAGAACTGCCGGTGAAACCGGCACAACAATTCATCATTTCGCAAGTGGTATCGTTGAGCATCTGCGAGGCGTTGCAGCCTCTCTGTCCCGACGTGCAGATTAAGTGGCCTAATGATATTTATGTCGGCAGCCGCAAATTAGCCGGTATCCTTATCAAACACGTGTTGCAGGGCGATACCGTCCGTTACTCCATCATCGGCATTGGCATGAATGTTAATCAGACGGTCTTTGACTCCCTCTTGCCGAATCCTGTTTCGTTACGGCAACTGACAGGAGTGCATCACGACCGTCAAATGCTGTTGCAAACAATCACTGCAACCATCCTGAATAGCTGTTCAACGCTTGCTGCGGAGCATTACCAAGCCATAGAGGAGGCTTATTCCGCCCGCCTCTATCATCTTTGAGGTTTGTCTGCACAGCTTACAGCCAGTTTTTTCTTTTGAAATAATAAAGAATGACCGCGACAAAAACCAGCATCACCGCAACGGAAAAGAGGTATCCATATTTCCAGTGCAACTCCGGCATCACGTCAAAGTTCATGCCATAGATGCTTGCCACCAGCGTCGGCGGAAGAAAAATCACCGATACGATGGTGAAAATTTTGATGATTTTATTCTGCTGAATATTAATCAAACCCAGAATGGCATCCTGAATATATTCGAGCCTGTCGAACCCGAATCGGGTATGTTCAAAGAGCGAATTAATGTCCTTAATAATGATGTTGAGTTTGTTCTTTGCATCTGCGGGAAATAGTTCGCTCTTCAGCATATTTGAGCAAACGCGCTGCTTGTCGATAATATTTTCCCGAATAAGCATCGTTTTCTCCTGCATCTCCTTAACGCTGATTAGCAGATTTTCGGACACGTCGTTATCGGTTTTCATCCGGTTGCTCAGCGCGGTAATCTCTTTGGTGATGTTTTCAATCATATCGGCATCACTTTCAACACGTGTTTCGAGCAGCGCCACAAGAATATTAAACCCTGAGGCATAGTTCTTGTAATTGGCGAAAACCTTTTTAACCGTCTCGTTAAATGTGTGCAACTGCTGATTGCGGACAGTAATCAGGATGCCGTTTTTGACGATAAATGAAATGGTCTCTTCTTCGTAATTTTCAAGCAGGAATGTAGAATTTGCCACGATGGTATCCTCTGTCTCCATATAGCGGGACGACAGCTCAATCTCCTCCATCTCTTCCTCTTCCTGAATATAGATTTTGAGAAATTGTTCCAGTTCGCTCTCCACCTCAACGGTTACATCGTTCAGGTCAATCCACAGGAAATTATTTAATGGCACGGTTTTCAACACATCCATTGATTTGGCTGTTTTCAGTCTGTTATCTTCGCGATAAAAAAATCTGATTTCCGACATAGTTTCTCTCGTTTTAAGTCCGAATAAGGCGCTATGTCAAACGACATGGAGAGTCTTTAAACGGACGGTGTTAGAATAGATAGTTTTTTTTCAATGAGTTTAGTCAACTCCACAAATTGAGCGACACTCAGTTGTTCCGGACGCCTGTCGAACACGGGTTCCGGCAAAGGCGTATCTGCTGTAATAGGTTTAAGGGAATTGCGCAACATTTTCCGGCGCTGATTGAAGGCTGTTTTCACGACACGCACAAACTGCTCTTGGTCGCAGTCAAGCGATTGGATTTGGTTGCGCGTAAGGCGAACAACAGCCGATCTGACCTTGGGCGGAGGCTCAAAGGCGTGCGCCTCTACCGTGAAAAGATAGTCAATCCGGTAGAATGTCTGAAGCAATACGCTGGTGATGCCGTAAACTTTGCTTCCGGCAGGAGCGGCAATACGCTCTGCGACCTCTTTTTGCAGCATACATACCACGCTTGGTATCCGGTTACGGTGTTGCAGTATCTTGAAAAAAATCTGGCTCGAAATGTTATATGGAAAATTCCCTATCACGGAAAATGCCTCTCCCGCAAAGAGCGTATCAATTGGGTACCGAAGAAAATCACCTTCGATAACATCAAGTTGCGGAAACTGTCGATGCAGATAACCGATTGATTCGGCATCTATTTCTATGGCTTTGAGTAAAATATTGGAATTGTTCAGAAGGAATTGCGTGAGTGCGCCTGTGCCGGCGCCTATCTCAAGAACGTGCGTACGGTTGTCTGCCCCGATGCTTTCCACTATGCGACGGGCTATCAACATATCTTTGAGGAAATGTTGTCCTAAGCGTTTTTTTGCGCGTACTTCGATCATGTGATAAAGGAACGTCCGACATAATTAATTTGTTAAATGAATAGGGATAAAGGACTTTTGCAGAAAAAAAATGTACCTTTGACCCGCTCTATATCTCTATCAAAATAGAGCGTACAAAGGTATAACTTTATTACTAAACAACCAAATATTCAATTCAAATGTCTCTACATTGCCGTTTCAACTCTCTGTTAGGACAAAAAATTGGTGCATTGATTGATTTTTTCTTCCCGCCGTTTCGCAAGGTCATCTCTCAACAAACCTTTCGTTATGGTGTTTCCGGCGCTTGCAATATGGGTTTTGACTGGGTGCTTTATTTCGTATTGTACAACTTTATATTTGCCAAACAGAATGTTGATTTCCTTTTTCTAACCTTTACGCCTCACATAGCTTCACTGATATTTTCGTTCCCGATAACGTTTTTGAGCGGATTTTGGCTGGGGCGCTACGTTAGTTTTTCGGGGTCGGCAATGCGCAAAAGAAAGCAGCTGTTCAGGTATCTGCTGGTGGTGTGCGTATGTCTTTTGATTCATTATTTTTGCCTGAAACTGTTTGTAGAAGTCTTTATGTGGTATCCAACACCCTCTAAAATGGTCATTACCATCGCCACGGCAATAGTGAGTTATTTCTCGCAAAAATATTTTTCATTCCGATTGTAATTCGGTGATGTCAGCAAAAAAGATTATATATCGGATAATTTCGTGGGCTGTTGTCGTGTCGGCATACGTTTTTTTAGGCTATCAGCTGTACCGGTTCGACGATTACGGAGCTTTCTTTGAGTGGCTCTCGCAATCCGACCGGACACATTATAAATGGCTGCTGCTGACTTTGGCGCTGTTACCGTTCAACATCCTGTTTGAGGCGTTGAAGTGGCAGCGTTTGTTACGGCATCTCTCGCCCGTGTCATTGCGCGAGGCAACGCGACAGGTGCTTTGGGGACAGACCGGCGCATTTTTTACGCCCAATCGACTGGGTGAATTTCCAACGCGCGCATTAGCTTTGCCCGAAGGAAAACGGCTCTCTGGCATAGCGCTTGGCTTTATCGGAAGTCTGGCACAGACGATTGTTATCAGTGCCGTTGGCGTGGTGTCGTGCCTCTTTTTTGTACATTTTGTTGCAGACAAAGCCTATCAGCCCGTCATTCAACAGACTGCGCCGGTTGTTGGCGCACTGGCAGGCGTTATGCTGGTTGGTTATTTTTTGTTACCGTTAATAGGAAAACTTCTGCATCGTTTTCCACGTCTGAAGACGGGCGTTCTGGTGGCATCACTCAACGAATTTACGTTGCGGGAATCATTGCCGGTGTTGCTGCTTTCGGCAATCCGGTATGCCATTTTCAGCGTTCAATACTACACAATCTTGCAGTTTTTCGGCGTGGACATATCACTTGAACAGGCTGCAATAGCCATCCCTACCTTCAATCTGTTTTTATCCTATATACCTACCGTTACGGTTGCCGAACTGGGTGTTCGCACCTCTTTTGCGGCGCTGGTGATTGGCGCTTTTTCCACCAATACGCTTGGCATCATCTTTTCGAGCGCCATGATTTGGGCTATTAATTTTTGCCTGCCAATGATTGCAGGTTCTATTTTTGTGCGCAATATACATCGTTAATGACTGTTTGTCGGAAAAAAAAGCGTCTGACTCTGCCAAGTTAACCTGCTAATTTCAGAAAATAATACCATTTTTTTATCGTTAAAATTAAAAATCTGCAGCCGGTAATGCCCTTTTTTTATTAAAAAACACAAGATAACAGGCTATAAGTCATTTTTTTAATGCAAAAATAAATGATACCAAGCTTTTTTAACATATTCTGTTTAGAAAAAAAATAGTAGATATGGAAAATTTATATTATTTTTGCTGCCTATTTTGGAATGTATGAGAAAGAGAGGGGTTTGGTTGCTTATCATTGCGATGTCTCTATCGGTAGGGGCATTGGTAACGTTGCAGTTACATTATATTAAGCAGACTGCGTTGATGTTGGAACAGCAATTCGGCAACAACGTTCAAAACTCTTTGTACGAGGCAGTAAAAAAAATGGAGACTCTGGAAGTGCAACGCTATATTAATAATGTTCTTGAAAAATCACATCCAAATCAAAACAGTGTTTCTCCTAAAATCTCCTCGCCGGTGAATAAGACGACGCTGAAACATCAAAAGTCGTCGCATACGGTCAATGTTCCTGCTCAGGAGATTCACAAGGTGATAATTGAAGACCAACAGAAAAAACTGCTTCGGACAAGAGAATTGCTTGATAATGTGTTGTCGCATCTGCTGAATGACGCTCCCGGTCGGCATATCTCGGAACGGGTAAATTATGATGTACTGGACAGTGAAATTTATGCACAACTCTTAAATAACGGTATTTACCATTGCTACCATTTCACGGTTACCGACAAGAATGGACGAATCATTTATACCTGCCATCATAATAAAGAGTTAAATCACGCCCGTCTGCGATTCAATCAGCAATTTTTTCCGAATGAAAACAGTAACAGTAACCGACAATATTTTTTGAACGTTTATTTTGCCAAGAAAATGTCATATTATCAGGATGCATTGCAGATAGTATTCCCATCGCTGTTGACAACGGTGATTCTGTTTTTTCTGTTTATTTTCATCATCCTTTATCTGATGAGGCAACAGCAACGCTCGGAAGCAAAGATAGATTTTCTAAACAACATGACACACGAACTTAAAACGCCAATAGCCTCCATTTCGCTTGCCGCACAGATACTGAACGATTTGGATGTTGAAAAAACTCCAACAACGATAGAACATCTGTCATCTGTCATAAGAAATGAAACATCCAGACTTGTGATTTTGGTGGAAAAGGTGTTACAGACCTCTATTTTTCAGTCGGAGAAATCAGTTTTGCGCCTCACACCAGGCGACGCGCACGAGATAATAAACAGGGTGGTCAAAAATTTATCGTTTAAAATTCATGAACTCGGCGGAACAACCATTTTGTCTCTGGAAGCAAAACGTTTTACGGCGATGATTGACGAAATACATTTCTCCAGCGTGATTTACAATCTGATAGAAAATTCCATCAAATACCGTCGCAACCCTCTGGTGCTGACCATCAGCACATGGAATGACAAAAACAAACTTTACATCGTCATCGAGGATAACGGAATCGGTATCAAGAAAGAATATTCAAAACATATCTTTGAACGCTTCTACCGCGTGCCTACCGGTAACGTGCATAACGTAAAAGGATTCGGTCTCGGACTGGCGTATGTAAAGAAAATTATAACCGATCATCATGGCTCTATCAATGTTGATAGTGAGTATGGTGTGGGGACAAAGTTCACAATTCAAATACCTGTTATTATTTAATTTTTTATTTTTATTCGTATGGGAAAAACAAAAATTTTATTGTGCGAAGATGACGAAAATTTGGGCATGTTGCTCAAAGAGTATCTTCAAGCCAAAGGTTTCGACGTTAATCTATTACCTGATGGAGAAGCCGGTTATCAGTCATTTATCTCTAACAAGTACGACATCTGTATTCTTGATGTTATGATGCCTAAAAAAGACGGATTTACGTTGGCTCAGGACATTCGTAGAGTAAACGGTGTTGTGCCGATCGTGTTCCTGACCGTGAAAACGCTCAAGGAAGACGTATTGGGCGGCTTCAAAATCGGTGCGGATGATTACATCACCAAACCTTTCAGTATGGAAGAATTGCTGTTGCGTATCGAGGCTATCCTGAGACGCATCAGTGGAAAGAAAAACAGAATCGGTAACGAATATCGAATCGGAAAATATACATTCGATACTCAGAAACAGTTGCTCATTTCTGCAGACGGCAACATTAAACTCACAACAAAAGAGTCGGAGTTGCTCACTATGTTGGCGCAAAATGCCAATAATATTCTCGAACGCAACTATGCATTGAAGACCATTTGGGTGGAAGACAACTATTTCAATGCTCGTAGCATGGACGTGTATATCACCAAATTGCGCAAGATATTGAAAACAGATCCTAATCTGGAAATTATCAACATTCACGGAAAGGGGTATAAACTGATTACTCCCGAGTAAATTTTCATGCTAAAGAAAAGACAGGCTACTCCCGTTTTTGAGGGGTAGCCTGTCTTCTTAAAACTGCTCATTTTTTACCGAGATTTATGTTCTTTCATTCTTTCAGTACGGTATTTGCTATGAGGAGTATATTATTTTTTAATACAATTATTTATCATCTAAATCATTTGTTTTTAACGAAACAGAAGGAGAATTTATGAAATCAAAACTGTTTTTTTTGAGCGCTGTTGCAGCCACACTGATGAGTGGTTGTAGTAACGTTGCACCAGAATATATTGTCAGTGAATCTGTGAGTAACCTTCCGTCATTAGCCGGTACACAATGGAAATTGGCAGGAATTTTTATTGCACACCACAATTTACAGGAGAAAGATCTGAAACCTGTTGACTGTGAGAAATGTTATACGCTGTCATTCGATTCCGATACAACGGCAACAGGAATATCTGTGGATAACACTCTTGCCGTAAATTTGAAACAACAAAGCCCTATCCGGACGGTAACAGACATTTCCGAATCCGGTGATGCAGGCTTGTTCTGTGAGTTGCTGCCGTTAATTACTTCTTATATCTACAAGAAAAAACACATGGTTGTAACAGACCAAAAGCACACCGTAGAATATGATTTCTACTTTCTGGATTTTTTCTATCGTAAAGACGACGTTGACTACTTTTTGGAATTTTATCGACTGGTCAACCAATGATAAAAGCAACCTGTTTCATAGAAACTAAAAAAGCCCCGCGCGGGGCTTTTTGTTTGGTTTCTGAACGGATGAGATTATAACGATTTCACGCACCGGACGCTATGCCCGTGAATACGGTAAGAGGTGCTCATTGTCATGCCTTCGTTAACGAAGTTCACAGAATGAGTGGAGTTGCTGATATTGTTAATTGTACTGCTCCAGTAGTACCCGTAGGTGCCGGTACCGGATAAATTACCAGTCGAACGATTGCGGTATCCGGTGACAGGAAAGAAGAGGAGAGGTTCGGGAGCAGCAGCGGCGTATAAGGGTCTGGTATAGTCGGGATTGCCGCTATCATCAAAGTAACCGTTGTTACCAATAGCAGCATCCCATACATCTGTTCTGTATGCAGCATAACCGCTACGGTCGTCGTTAATCCAAGTGCCGGCAAATGCCTTACCTTCCTTAACGCGAACCCAAGTCAGAGGAGCATTTGTTGAAGTTATGTCGCGAAGAGATTTATAGTTCTCTGTTTCAGAGACATTCAAACTACCGCCAGCAGTTTGAGGAGCGCCACAGCCGTAATCCACAAGCCGCTCCCATTCATCCTGCGTAGGCACACGCCAGCCGGAAGGGCAGGGATTGTTCTGAGGTATTTTCCAGTTTGTGTTTTGATAATATTTGCTGTCCGAGGTGCTAAGAACGCCGCCTTGATTATCGTCCTGTGGATTCAAGCCCTCGCCGTTACCCCAAAGGTTGTCCTTGTCAGGAGTTGTACCGCCATACCAATTGTAATCATCAGAGGGACTTTTAATAAAGTGTCCGTATTTGCCGGTTGCAGTACTTGCCACCTGTCCGGTGGTAGCGTCCAAGTCAGTGTCCGAAAGCGCTCCGGTAGTTTCATAAACAGACGCAGTCCTTTTTTCGTGTCCGTCAGCCACACGTCCCCACTGGTACACATCGCCGTAAACAGTGGCGTCTGTTTCGTCGAAAGCATTGTTTGCCTGATATGCCATCTGCTGTTTGGCAGGAGAAAGGTCAGGATAGATAGCCATCAGTTTAGCTGCGTCTGCGCCAAGATTGTATACAGTCATGCGCAAATCAGGAAGTGTAGGCAAACACGTTGGCGCAGGAATGATTGTATAAGGGACATAGGGTTCTCCCACCGGTTGCCATTTGTATCCATCCCAA
>JAISXJ010000120.1 GCA_031270565.1 Prevotellaceae bacterium | reverse complement strand
CCTACAGACGTCGAATGGCAAGGCGTGATTGACTATAATAACGAATACCGCACTGATGACGGTGGCGCGAACTGGACCGCAGCCAACGTTGCACAATCCTGGTTTGCCAGCAATACAGATTTCACCAACGGTATTAAATTCGGCGACGCATTGGTTTTGCCCGCTGTCGGCCTCCGGAACGCCGCCGACGGTTCGTTGGGCCACCGTGGCAGCCGCGGCTACTACTGGAGCTCTACTGCTGACGGAGGTGCCAGTCTCGTCATTGGCTTCGACGGCAGTGGCCAGAACGTGGGCAACTACCTTCGGTCGGCCGGCTTCAGTGTGCGCTGCCTTTCAGAATAAAAGCGACCGCCAAAACAAACATAAAAGCCCCCAGAGATGAGGGCTTTTTGTTGTTGGGCGGATTCATTGTTGCGTGTTTTTTATCAGAAATATTTTTCTACCTTTGCAGAGGTCGTATCAACGGTTTGATACAGCGCCTAAAACAATTGAATTTTAATAACAAAAAAAACTAACTGACATGAGAAATCTAAAAAGTAATCTTCTGATAGCGTTTGCTATCTTCGCCATTCATTTGTCAATGGCGGCCATTATCCCTGTCGGCAACGGCAGTTACACTACAACTTACCCCGGCGCTGATGCCGGCGGACGCAATCAGTATCCTTCGGGAACGCCGCAATTGAGCGGCAATGCTCTTGGCAAGCCCGTTCCAACAAACGACTGGTGGTCGGCGCTGCTTAAACAAAATCACGTTTCCAATCTGTTTTCCTATCCCTTTACACTGAAAACCGTTTCCGGCGGCTTGGTGGTATCGTACATTCCTCGCGGAGTGATAGACGATTTGCTTCCTGTTACGGTTGGTGTGAGCGCTTTGGCAGCAGATAAAGCTACCGTATGCGACCATTCCGACTGGACAGTCTCCATGCAATGGGACGACGGCGCACACCGTATGCAGGCGACTGCGGGTATCGGGATGCCGTTCATCTACTTTGAAAAACAAAGCAGCGACATTGCCCGTGTGCAGGTTACGTCCGGAACAGTAACAATCTCCAGCGAGGTATTAATTATCGAAAATGCCAAAAATGGCGCTGACTTTGCCGTTTACGCCCCTGCCGGTAGCACGTGGAGCAAAGATGGAGGTACATATACCTCAACGCTCAGTGGCAAAAACTACTGGTCTTTAGCTTTTTTGCCAATGTCCGGAATAAGTGTCAGCGCAGCAGCTGAGGCTTACAAACAGCACGCATACGTGTTCCCGACACAGACAAGGGCGAATTATTCATACGACCCTGTTGCCTCTGTGGTGCGCACCGATTTTCAGGTAGCGGTTGATGTCAAGGAAGGAACGGGGTCAACCATGCTGCTGGGCTTGTTGCCGCATCATTGGGCTAATTTGGCTGCCGCCTCGCCTCAGCCGCAGGGATACAGTTATCCCTCTATTCGCGGGGAATTAAAAACAGTCGCTTCCAACAGTTTTAGTGTTGAGAACAAATTCCACGGCGTTTTGCCGACACTGCCATTTGTTGATACGTTAAGCGTCGGCTTTCAGTTATCCACGCTCAACGCAAAACTTACGGCGATGCAGGATGACGAAATCGGCACATGGACAGATTCATACAACGATGGACAATTACTCAACCGTCTAGTGCAGAGTGCGCGTATCGCAGGCGAGGTTGGCAATATTGAGGCGCAGGATTCGATGCTTAATACCATTCAGGAACGGGTTGAAGACTGGCTGCACGCAGAGGCGTCGGAGGTGGCTTTTCTGTTCTATTATAATGATACCTGGACGGCGCTTATCGGTTATCCGGCGGGACACGGTCAGGATAATAACCTCAATGACCACCATTTTCACTGGGGATATTTTATTCATGCCGCTGCCTTTCTTGAATACTACCGTCCCGGCTGGGCAGCCGATTGGGGCGATATGATTAATCTTCTGATACGTGATGCCGCCTCTTTTCAACACGATGACGCCCTGTTTCCCTACCTGCGTAACTTTAGCCCGTACGCCGGACACAGCTGGGCAAATGGCTTTGCCACTTTCCCGCAGGGAAACGATCAGGAATCAACCTCCGAAAGTATGCAGTTCAATGCCTCTTTAATCCACTGGGGGGCAGTTACCAACAATACGGCAATTCGCGATCTGGGCATCTATCTTTATACCACCGAACTGACCGCCATTGAGGAGTACTGGTTTGATGTTTACGACCGCAATTTTCCCGCTACGCAGCAGTACAGTCTGGTATCCCGCGTGTGGGGCAATGATCTTGATAATCAGACTTTCTGGACGGGCGATATTGCTGCCTCATACGGCATTGAATTATATCCTATACACGGCGGGTCGCTCTATCTGGGATACAATCACGACTATGCCAAAAAACTTTGGCAGGAAATTAAAACCAACACCACTATCACGGCAAACGACAACAGCAATCCTAACCTTTGGCACGATATTATGTGGCAATATGCCGCCTTTACCAGTCCGTCGGAAGCTGTTGCGCTCTACAATGCCAATAATCTGTCGCGGGCATTAAAGTTTGGCGTGTCGGATGCACAAACCTATTACTGGTTGCACGCTATGAATGTTTTGGGCAAGGTTGACGCTTCCGTTACGGCAGATCATCCGATTGCCGCCGTTTTTGATCATTCAGGCAAAAAGACCTATACCGCGCAAAACTATGGCAATACGCCTCTTGCGGTTCATTTCTCAGACGGCTTTCAACTGGATGTTCCCGCAAGAAAATTATTGGCTGTCAGCAGTGGCTCAGGTCTTCCGGATGTTACCATTACCTCTCCTGCCGATTACAGTAAATTCGAGGTTGGCTTACCGATAACGCTTTCGGCAACTGCTAATGACATGAACGGAGTAGCTATCAGTCAGGTTGATTTCTACAATGGCACAACATTGATTGACACCGATTTAACAGCGCCGTACAGCATACAGTGGACGCCGGCGGCAGGTAGTTACAAACTCGTAGCAAAGGCAACGAATGTTAATCAGGAAGTGGGCATCTCGGACACGGTAAATATCGTTGTCTCGGAGTTCAGTTCGTGCCGGTTTACCGCTACCGAGGCACAGCAGGGAGCGTTTTCGACGGGATACATGGCTACATTCGAAGCATTCGGCGGTGATGTTACCGTTACCTATAAACTGCTGGACACCGACAAAGTGGGCGTTGTAGCCTATCTGTGGCAACCGACGCCTTTTTCCGAGCGCCCACTGACCGCTATGGGCAATCAAACCTTTTCGGCTACGCTGACAAACCAGACCATCGGTGCGACATTGCGTCTGGGCTGTAAATTTGCCTACGCGGGAGGCATGAGCGTTACCGCTTATTACGATTACGTGGTAGGCAGCAGTTGCGGCAGTGCGGTGGACAACACGACAGCAGCAACGTGTCTCATCTATCCCAATCCGACGACAGCGCTCATTACCATTCAATATGCAACATCTATTGAGAAAGTAGCGCTGGTGGATATGTTTGGTCGGAAGACTGAAATAAGTCCGGTGGCGGCAGAGCAGGCAACCTATGATTTGAGCGCTGTTCCTGCGGGGCTTTATCTGTTACAAATAACTGACTGTAACCTGCAGACAGGCAGTTATAAAATTGTGAAAGAATAATTGACGGGGAGAAATACTGAGAATAACCGCACAGAGGTTACAATTAAAAGTATTGCCATTAGGGGACTTCTAAAAATTAGATTTTTCAAGGCTTGCGATTGAGGTAAAAGCGGAGTTTACTAACGTAAATGAGCATTTTTACCGAAAGAGCGTAACGCAGAAAAAGCATTTTTTAGAAGTTCCCATTAAATTAAAAAAGTACGAACACTGTTTTACGTTCGTACTTTATTTTTGCCCTTTTTCAGGGTTCTGCGCAGGTCAGCGCAAGAGTGCAGCAAGCGTTACTTTTTGTCCTGCCCGTCTTCGTGGCATTTTTTGCCCTCTTTGGCGCACTCTTTCTTACCTTCTTTGCAACAGCCTTTTTTGCTTTCCTTGTGGCAAGGTTTTTTGTCGGCATGGCAAAAAGCGGTGATGTCGTCAATTAGCTGTTTCTGCTCATCAAGTGAGAGTGTCTCAAAGGTAGCCCATCTTGCTTCCAGCTCCGCTTTCTTGGCTTTGCAAGCCTCTTTCTCGGCATTAGCCTTGTCGATAAAGGCTTTGCGTTTAGCAATAACGTCCGTTTTTTCGGCATCGGTGAGCGCTTCAAATTTTGCCCACTGTTCTCTAACAGCCTGACATTCGGCGCGCTGTTCTTCTGTCAATTCACACTTTGCCTCTTTACGGCAACACTCTTTCCCCGGAGCGGCATCAGACTGTTTGTCCTCTTTTCCGTTGCAACACGAAGCAACAACGAATGCCAATCCCAAGGCACACACTAACATTGAAAGTTTTTTCATACGATTTTTTTTTACGATTTTAAAAAAAGAAATTTTTGCGGCTCAAAGGTAGTGATTATTTTTTTTTCTGTACTCAAATAAGAATATTTTTTTTTGTGATAGAGGTTGTTTTTTATGTTTTTATCACAAAGAGCACTCTATCGCATCTTAATTCATTCTAATCTTCCTTATGACTGAATTGATAGCCGAATGTTCGCAGTTTTCGTTCGCGGTTACGCCAGTCTTTTTCCACTTTGACAAAGAGTTGCAAAAAAACTTTTTTGGCAAAAAATATTTCGGCATCCTTGCGGGCATCGGTACCCACTTTGCGCAGGGCGGCGCCTTTTTTTCCAATGAGAATACCTTTTTGAGAATCGCGTTCGCAGAAAATAACCGCACTAATCCGAATAATAGTCTCTTCCTCTTTAAACTCTTCCACAACCACTTCCACAGAATAGGGAATCTCCTTGTCATAGTTAAGTAAAATTTTTTCACGAATAATTTCCGTTACAAAAAAACGTTCGGGCTTGTCGGTGAGTGCATCCCTGTCGAAGAACGGCGGCGACTCAGGCAGTAACTCTTTAATCCGTTTAAGCAGTGTATCAAGATTAAACCGTTCGGTGGCAGAAATAGGAATTATCTCTGCACTGGGAAGTTGTTCGTGCCATAAATCCACAAGCGCAACTAATTTGTCCTCGTCAATCAAATCAATCTTGTTGATGATAACCATCACGCGGGTATCTGCCTGCTTGACAATTTCTAAAAAATCGGCATTTTTCTGAGGAGAGTCGATGACATCCGTAACATAAAGCAGAATATCGGCATCGGAAAGCGCCGACATTGAAAAACCCAGCATCGACTCCTGCAACTTGTAATTGGGTTTGAGCACGCCCGGCGTATCGGAATAAACAATCTGAAAATCATCACCATTGACAATGCCCATAATCCGATGGCGCGTGGTTTGTGCCTTTGATGTAATAATCGAAACACGTTCTCCGACAAGGGCATTCATCAAAGTCGATTTCCCCACATTGGGATTCCCCACAATATTTACAAAACCCGCTTTGTGCATAACAGCATCCATTAAGTTTCAATGAAAGGCTGCCCAAATTATTTTGAACAGCCCTTTAGTTGTCGGAGTTAGGCGATTCGAACGCCCGACCTCTACGTCCCGAACGTAGCGCGCTACCAACTGCGCTAAACTCCGAATAAAATTCAAAAAAAGTCGGGATGACTGGATTCGAACCAGCGACCACACGCCCCCCAGACGCGTACTCTAAACCGGACTGAGCTACATCCCGCTCTTTAAATTTGAGGCTGCAAAGGTAATGTTATTATTGTATTTCACCAAAAGATTTTTGAGATATTTTTTATGCGCTTGAATCTGCTGGAAAAAGAAAAATCAAAAATATTTTGCAGTTCAAAAATATTGTTGTACTTTTGCAGCCCGAAATATTATCCATGTCAATTAGAAAATTCATTTTCAGTGCATTATGTTGTTTCAGGGCGTTTTAGCCTGCGCCATTAACCGGATAAGGCTGGAGATGAAGTTTTAAATTAATCAAATTATTTAAACAGTTGTGGATACACTAAGTTATAAAACAATTTCCGCCAATAAGGCAACCGTAAAAAAAGAGTGGGTTGTGGTGGATGCGACCGATTTGGTATTGGGTCGTATGGCATCTAAAGTTGCAAAACTTCTCAGAGGCAAATACAAACCATCGTTTACGCCGCACGTTGATTGTGGCGATAATGTGATTATTATCAACGCAGAGAAAGTGCGTTTGACCGGCAAAAAGTGGACGGATCGCATCTACCTGAGTTACACCGGCTACCCCGGAGGTCAGCGGGAAACCACGCCTGAAAAATTGATGGCAAAAAGTCCCGACAGGCTGGTACGCAAGGTTGTCAGAGGCATGTTGCCAAAAAATATCTTGGCAGATTCTCTGATAAACAACCTCTTTATTTATGCCGGCTCTGAGCATCCTCATGCCGCGCAACAACCCAAACAAATTGATTTAAACCTTATTAAATAGTTCATCGGATATGGAAATTATCAATGCTATAGGACGGAGAAAAGCGGCGGTTGCCCGTGTGTTTGTTTCGGAAGGTTCAGGCAAAATTGTCATCAACAAACGCGAAATCAACCATTATTTCCCATCATCAATTCTTCAGTATGTCGTAAGACAGCCGCTCAAAAAATTAGAGGTGGCTGAGATATATGATATAAAAGTCAATCTCAACGGCGGAGGGTTCAAAGGTCAGGCAGAGGCGTTGCGTTTGGCAATTGCTCGCGCTTTGGTTAAAATTGATGAAACCAACAAACCTGCTTTGAAGAGTGAAGGGTTTCTCACCCGCGACTCAAGGGAGGTTGAACGTAAAAAGCCGGGACGTCCAAAAGCCCGCAAACGTTTCCAATTCTCGAAACGTTAACAGGAAACCTGTTTGTATCACACGCTGCTCAATGGCTGCAAACATACGGTACAGCGGCAGATGTGATGAAATATGTTTAGTATCTAAATTGTTGAGACTTACCGAAGTAATTACTCAACGGTTGCTTAGAAAATGTCAATGAGCTATTGACAGGAACTCTGTTGAGGCTTGAAAGTATCAAGAATGTAAACACTTAAAAAACAAATTATGTTACAAATTTCTTTTCAAGAATTATTAGAAGCGGGCGCTCACTTTGGGCACATGAAACGCAAATGGAATCCTGCTATGGCTCCATACATTTTTATGGAACGCGACGGGATTCACATCATTGATCTGCACAAGACCGTAGCCAAAATAGATGAGGCGGCGGCGGCTATTAAACAAATTGCAAAGTCAGACAAAACAATTCTGTTTGTAGCGACCAAAAAACAGGCTAAGCAGATTGTTGCAGATAAGGCGACTGAAGTTAGAATGCCTTATATCACAGAACGTTGGGCAGGTGGTATGCTCACTAACTTCCCCACTATTCGTAAGGCAGTGAAGAAGATGGACACCATCGACAAAATGTCCGTAGATGGCACATTCACCAACCTGTCAAAGCGCGAAAAACTGCAAATCACACGGCAGCGGGCTAAATTAGAAAAAAATCTGGGATCAATTGCAGGGTTGACACGTCTTCCTGCGGCTATTTTTGTGGTAGATGTGATGAAAGAGCATATTGCTGTTTCTGAGGCTGTCCGTTTGGGCATCCCCGTGTTTGGCATCGTGGACACCAACTCCGACCCAACGGGTATTGATTTTGTGATTCCGTCAAATGACGATGCAACAAAAGCTATTGAACTCATTCTCTCGGCTATAGCGGATGCTATTAAAGAGGGTATTCAGGAACGCAAGCTCGAAAAAATCGAAAAAGAAGCTGACTCCATAGATGTAAAAGAGCGACGCTCCCGGGTGAAAAAAAACAAACGATCCGCTGAAGAAAAAGCGCCTGAAGTTATTAACCAACCCGTCGATGAAGATACCGTCGAATAGTTGGGAATAACAAAAAACAGAGCGTTACGGACACAAAACCAATCTGTGTTTTGTAACGCTTTACTTTTGAAGATGTTTTTTGATGCGTTTGTTAGAAAATTAAATAACTTACATAAAATAAAAGGATAAAAATTATGGCAGTAACTATGGCGGAGATTTCAAAACTCCGCACAATGACTGGCGCCGGTATGATGGACTGTAAAAATGCACTTACAGAAGCTAACGGCGACATGGAGAGAGCAATTGAGCTGATTCGGAAACGCGGTCAAGCCATTGCAGCTAAACGCAGCGACCGCGAAGCCTCAGAGGGATGCGTGTTGGCAGGCGTTAAAGGCAATTTTGGCGCAATTGTTGCGCTGAAATGCGAAACCGATTTTGTAGCAAAAAATGCTGATTTCATCGCATTGACCCAACAGATTCTTGATGCCGCTCTTGCCAATCAGCCGGCAAATCCGGAAGCCCTGCTGACGCTAAATGCAGATGGGCGCACCATTGCCGAGCTGGTTACAGACCGCAGCGGTATTACAGGAGAAAAAATGGAAATAGGCTTCTACGAAACGGTTACCGACAGTTCGGTGGTGGAATATATCCATCCGGGCAACAAGCTGGCAACTATCGTAGCATTTGCGGAAGCAAATGTAAACAGACAAGTCGGACGCGATATTGCGATGCAGGTAGCCGCGATGAACCCAATTGCTCTTGATAAGGATTCTGTTCCGGAACGCATCGTTGCTCAGGAACTTGAAATCGGTCGGGATAAAGCCAGACAGGAGGGTAAACCCGAAAATATGCTTGACAAGATTGCTCAGGGACGCCTGAATAAATTCTTTCAGGAATCAACGCTATTGGCGCAGGAATTTATCAAAGACGGCAGCAAAACCGTTGCCGCTTATGCTAAAGAAAATCTTGTTACACCTACGGCGTTTAAACGTGTAACACTCAATCAAGAGTGATTATAAATTTTTTCTTAATGGAGAAAGAGGCTGTCTTACGTATTGTAAGGCAGTCTCTATTTTTAACGGTCTGAACAATTGCCAGTTGTCAGATGTATAGTCAATAGTGGATAATAAATCTCTGTGAAACCTCCGTGTTTCTCTGTGAAATACAAACGTTTTAAGCAGCGAGAGCAGAGATAAAACTTGTTTTCGCGCGACCCAAACAGCGTGCGGTGCGTAGCAGAGTAGAAGCCGCCATCTAAGCATCTCCGGATGAACAAAAAGCCTCCAGCAGTGGGGGCTTTTTTTAGGTCATGGTTGCGAAACTTTCCGGAGAAAACAGGCAATAGTGTTCTCCAGCAGACAACAGATTGTCATAGGTCCAACACCTCCGGGAACTTTCGTGATATACGACGTAAGCGGCGCACACGCCTCAAAGTCCACATCTCCGCACAGTTTGCCGGTGTCAGGGTCGCGATTGACCCCCACATCTATCACCACCGCCCCGTGCTTGACCATATCCGGCGTAACAAACTTCGGCTTGCCAATGGCAACCACCAGAATATCCGCCTCCGAAGCCACCTGTGCAAGATTTTCCGTTCGGCTGTGGGCAATGGTAACGGTTGCATGCTCGTCAAGCAGGAGTTTGCTTACAGGCAGTCCAACGATGGCGCTACGCCCAATGACAACCGCCTTTTTACCTGCTATCGGAATGTTTTTACTTTTCAGCAGTTTGATAATACCTTTTGGCGTGCAGGGCAAAATGCACGGACGCCGGTTCCATAACGCCGCCGTGTTGAGAGGATGAAATCCGTCCACATCCTTGCTCTGCTCAATGGATGAAATAACTGTATCACTGTCGATATGCGGCGGCAACGGTAGCTGTACCAGAATACCGTCCACGTTGTTGTCGTCGTTGAGTTTGGCGATCAGCGCCAGCAGTTCCGCCTGCGTAACATCTTCCGAAAGCCGGATGGTAACGTTATTAATTCCAATCTCCTCAGAGGCTTTGGCTTTGCCCGTAACGTATGATACGCTGCCGGGGTCATCGCCTGCCAGAATGACGGTCAGGTTAGGAATACGTCCGAAACGTTCTTTGAAAGTAGCAACCTGCGATGCCATTTGGCATTTCAGCTCGGTAGCAAGGTCTTTTCCCGAAATAATTTCCATAAATAAAATATTAACGCTGCAAAGGTACGCCTTTTTTTAGTTTTTAGTTATTAGAGTGTAGTTAGTAGTGAACGAATAGTATTTTAGTGAATAGTATTTTAGTGAATAGTATTTTAGTGAATAGTGAATAACGAATAGTGAATAATACCCATTGTGCATTTAGAAAACGATAAAAAGTCCTGCCTTTGGCTTCCCAGACTGCCTGCAAGGCAGAATTTTCATAACCGCAGGTCAGCGACCTGCGGAAAACGACGCCCTCCTATCCACTGCCTGACAAGGCAGGACAGGTGGAGTGAATCACTATAAAAGTATATGTCCTAACGGACAAAAACGCCT
>JAISXJ010000065.1 GCA_031270565.1 Prevotellaceae bacterium | reverse complement strand
ATTTATTGAACGTTTTAAGCAGCGAGAGCAGAGGCAAACTTGTTTGACTATGCCGAGTCGCGCAAAACGACTAAATTTATTGAATGATTTTGTGATGGACTGTGATTAAATATGTCTGTTTAAAAATCACAGTATTCATTCAATCAAAAAAATCATAGTTCAAGACCAAACAGAAAAGCCCCGCGAGGGGCTTTTTGTTTTTAATGAAAAATGAAGAAATGAACAATGAAAAATCTCCCGCTTTGTCGGGACAAGTCCTGTGCTTCTCTGTGAAAACAGAGAACACACAAAGAACGCAAATGAGCGAAAAACTGATAACCGAAAAAAGAATTAGCAAAAAAAACGACAGCATTTGGATATATTTAAACAATTGTTTAATTTTGCGGCATCAAATTTAGATTCTTATGTTAGAAACACAATCAGCCTCCAATGTAAAGGAACGCATACTTCAGGTATCGCGCGAACTGTTTGTCAAAAACGGTTATAATGGTGTTAGTGTCAGAGATATAGCAACAGCCTCCGGCACAAATGTCGCACACCTCAACTATTATTTTCAATCCAAATACAATCTCTTTGAATTGATCTTCGAGGAGGCATTCAACATTATGGTCAAGCGCATTTTTGCCATCATACAATCGGATAAGCCCTTTTTCGATATGATTGAATGTTGGATAAACGCCTATTACGACCTGCTGATGGAATATCCCCAGATACCGCTTTTCGTTCTGAATGAAATAAATCAAAATCCCGACCGTCTTGTCCGGCTCGTCCAAAAACAGGATCCACATGACAAATATGCCATTATCGCCGGTAGGGTAGAGGAGGAAGTGAAAAAGGGGACAATCAAGGCAACATCCACCATAGATTTAGGATTGAATGTGGTATCACTGTGCATATTTCCCTTTATATTCGGAAAGTTTGCCATGCGTGTAGCCGATATTTCATTTGATGAATACCGCAAAGTTCTTGAACAGCACAAACTCTATGTCATTCGCTTTGTTACGGATGCACTGAAACCTTAATTCTTTTTCTCGATACAGTCTTGATATTATGAATCCACAAAACAGATACAGAATAGGCGTTGACGTTGGCTCAACGACGCTTAAAATAGTGGTGATTGATGCGGAGAATCATATTGTTCACAAAGTATATCGCCGCCATAAAACCGCATTTGGACATATTCTGATTGATGAAATCACACATATTGCCCGACAATTTTCGCAGGGGCGTTTCTCGATTGCCATAACAGGCTCGGCAGGGATGGGCATTGCCGACCGCACGGGGATACCCTTTGTTCAGGAGGTCGTAGCATCCATAGAGGCGGTACGCGCCTTTACGCCCGACATCCGTACGCTGATTGACCTCGGCGGCGAGGACGCCAAAACGGTCTTCTTTAACGATGAAAAACATCCGGACATCCGGATGAACGGCAGTTGCGCAGGAGGAACAGGCTCTTTCATTGACCAAATGGCAGACCTGATGAATATCACCGAAACAACGCTGGACGAGCAGGCGTTACGTTACAAAAAAATCTACCCCATAGCCTCGCGTTGCGGCGTATTTGCCAAGACTGACGTGCAAAATCTGATTGCGCGAAACATTCCGGCGCCGGACATAGCCATGTCCATCTTTAACACGGTAGCGCTGCAAAGCATCACATCGCTGGCGCACGGATGCGATATGCAACCGCCGATTCTCTGCATCGGCGGACCTCTTACGTTCTTCAAAGCATTGCGTACAGCATTTATCAACCTGCTGAAAATAGAGGAGACCGACCTTGTGTTGCCCGATAACAGCAACTATTTTCCCGCGCTTGGGGCGGCTTTGTCCAAGGAGGCGGAAATGGACATCAATACGTTGGAGGAGGTTATTGACAGACTGAAAGCAACATCCGATACGCTGCCTCAGGATACGCTGCCGCCGCTTTTTGCCAATGTCGCCGAATACGATGCGTGGAAAGTCAACAGGCATATTAAACATCTCAAGCGGCGCGAACTGCAACCAAACGAGGTGGTCGCCTGTTATCTGGGCATCGACTCCGGCTCAACGACAACAAAGATTCTCATTCTTGATGAAGATGAAACGGTTATCTTCTCCTTTTATGCCTCCAACGAGGGCAATCCTCTGAAAAAAGCAATCGAAGGATTAACTCTTTTCTACCGGCACGCTTCTGAACGCGGCGTGCAGTTCCATTTTGTTTCATCGGCGTCCACAGGTTATGGCGAGGAGTTGATAAAGTCCGCTCTTAATCTTGATTATGGCATTGTAGAGACAATGGCGCATCTCTCCGGAGCGCAATCGGTGGATGCGCAGGTGTCGTTTGTGCTGGATATTGGCGGGCAGGATATGAAATCTATCTTCATCAGAAATGGCGTTATTGCCAACATCGAACTCAACGAATCATGTTCGTCGGGCTGTGGCTCGTTCCTGCAAAATTTTGCCTCGACCATGAATGTCAGCCTGAGCCAATTTGCGCAGATGGCTTGTGAGGCGGCTCATCCGAGTGATTTGGGGTCGCGCTGTACCGTGTTTATGAACTCGAAAGTCAAACAGTCGCTGCGCGAAAATGCCATGCTGGGAGATATTGCCGCCGGATTAGCCTATTCGGTAGTGAAAAACTGCCTGTTTAAGGTATTGAAAATTGCCAACCTCAACCTTTTGGGCGACCATATCGTGGTGCAGGGTGGCGCTTTCCGCAATGAAGCAGTCTATCGCGCTCTGGAATTGCTGTCGGGAAAAACGGTCAGTTCTACCGACGCCCCCGAATTGATGGGCGCTTTCGGCGCGGCGTTATACGCCCGACGGATGTGGCAAATTGACAGACAGCCCTCCCGTTTCAGCACGGACATACCGCTTCCGAACCTCGAAGAGATTGAGACCAAAGAGTTTTTTTGCAAGGGCTGTAACAATCGCTGTAACGTACTCAGGTTTCGTTTCACCAATGGCAACTGCTGCTATGCCGGTAACAAATGCGAAAAAGTGTTTTTCTCTAAAGCCTCAGCGGAGACAAAGGGTTACAATGCTTTCGAGATGAAAAACAGTCTGCTTTTCAACAGGTCGGCTACCGTCAACCGCCCATTATCCGCCGCAAGACGGATGACCATCGGTATTCCGCGAGCGCTGAATATGTTTGAGAATTATCCTTTCTGGCACAGGTTATTCACAGAGTGCGGGTTTGAGGTTGTGTTATCGCCCGAATCCAATTTCCAACTCTATCAGCGCGGCGTGGGCAGCGTGATGTCCGACAACATCTGCTTTCCCGCAAAAGTGGTACACGGGCATATTCTGGCGCTTGTGGACGCCAAAGTGGACAGACTTTTTTATCCTATTATTCCGAAAGAAGAAAAAGAGTTTGGCAACACGGTCAACTCCTACAACTGCCCTGTGGTGAGTGGTTATCCCGATGTGATACGCAACGCTATGGAGGTTGAAACCCGTTACGGGATTCCTTTCGACAAGCCTGTGATAACATTTGTTTCCGACAGGGCATTGGACAGAACGGCTTATAACTATTTCAAAACGCTGGGCATCGACAGAGCAACATTCAACCGTGCATTTGACCTTGCCTTGCAGGAACGCCATCAATTCAAAAAACAGCTCTTTGACAATCAACAGGCAGCGCTTGAGAACGCGCTGGCATCAGGGAAACTGCTTTTCATCGTAGCCGGACGCCCTTACCATGCCGACCCGCTGATTCATCAGAAAGTGGGACAGATTTTGTCGGATTTGGGAGTTACGGCGCTCACTGATGACGTTTTCCGTCCGGCAGACGACAGAGATTTCAAGATGCTCAATCTTGTTTCACAATGGTCATATCCGAATCGTACGGTGCAGGCGGCAATGGCAGTTGCCAAACTTCCGCAGAATATCCAGCTTATCCACCTCAATTCATTTGGCTGCGGTCCGGACGCATTTTTTCTGGACGAAACAGGCGATATTCTCAAGCAGGCGGGCAAAAGCCACACCGTTTTACGCATTGATGAAATTGCCAGTCCCGGCTCTGTTCGTCTGCGGCTGCGTTCTCTCATTGAATCGCTTAAGGCGACGCATCCCGACAGCATCAGTCGCACGTCCTATTCCGGCTATCGCGTACCATACACCAAAGATGACCGCAAAAAAACCGTCCTCGTCCCCTGGTTTGCCGATTTCCTTTCGCCCTTTATTCCACCGCTCGCGGTTTTGGGCGGATATACCTTTGTCAACCTCCCAAAGACCTGCAAAGCGACTGCCGAACTCGGGCTGATTTACGGCAACAATGAAGTCTGCTATCCTTCGACACTGGTATTGGGCGATATTATCAACGGCTTGCAATCGGGACAATATGACCGTAATAATGTGGCGGTTGCCATCACCCAGACGGGCGGACAATGTCGCGCTACCAACTATTTAGCCCAGATAAAAGCGGGACTGACGCACGCCGGATTTGCTGATATTCCGCTGATAGCGGTTGGTTTCGGCTCAACCATCCAAAACAGTCAGGAGGCTTTTGATATGCCCTATTGGAAGTTGAGAAATATTATCCTGCATACTTTGCTCTATGCCGACAGCCTGCAACAGATGTACAATGCCTCCATTATTCGGGAAAAACAGCACGGAGAGACACAACGCCTGTTCGACCATTACATTAATAAAGGCATTGACTGTGTCAATCGCAATGACCACAAAGCGCTTTTGCCGCTGCTGGAGCGGGCTGTTACCGATTTTAACCAACTTGATGTTGAGGATAAAATGCTTACCAGAGTGGGGTTGCTTGGCGAAATCTATGTGAAATACAACAGCTACGGGCAGGCGCACATCACCGAATGGATGCGCTCAAAGGGTATGGAGGTGGTGATGCCGCCTATCATTGATTTCTTTGTGCAATATTTTGTAAACGTCGGGACTAACAAACAAAATCACGTACAGCGCGGCAACAGCCTGTCAAACATTCTGACGCCGACGCTTTGGAAATGGGTACATGCCCGAATGATGCGCTACGAAACCTGTCTCAGTGGCTACCGTTATCATCTATCCTCCGAGTCGGTTTTCACCAAGGCGGCGTATGCCTCCGAGATACTGGATTTGTCCAATCAGTTTGGTGAAGGATGGCTGATAGCGGGGGAGATAGCGTCTTTTGTGCGTCGCGGCATTGACAGGGTTGTTTGTGTGCAACCGTTTGGATGTATTGCCAATCACATTGTTGCCAAGGGCATTGAGAAGCGCGTCAAGACCCGTTACCCCAGCGTGCGCCTGCTTTATCTTGACATTGACGGTGGTATGGCGAAAGTAAATCTTCATAACAGACTTCATTTCCTGTAGAAGGCGCGAGATTAGCTTTCAGTTGTCAGTTTTGTAAACGAACTTATGATATTTATTAAATGAAGAATTTTTTGCGCCCTTTGCGAAAATTCTTTGCGCTCCTTGCGGTTTAATATTTTTTACCGCAGAGACACACAAGGAATACGCAAGACTTGTCCCGCCAAAAGCGGGAGGTTTCGCAAAGGCACGAAAAACTGACAATTGACAACTGAAAAAGACGTACCTTTGTACCTGTTTTATAACGTAAAATAATATACATTACGCCCGTTGACAACAACGGGCTGTCTGAAAAAAATGAAAACATTAATCATTCTGCTTAAACGATTCGCTGCTCCTTACAGGAGATATATCGTCTGGAATTTTGTCAGCAATATTCTCAGTACCATTTTCAGCCTGTTTTCCTTTGCAACCATCATTCCCGTTTTGCAAATTCTCTTTGGTCTGGAAACAGCGCGGCATACATTCATTGCGTGGGGCGTTGCCGACGGCTTTAACGACATGGTCAAAATTCTTGCTAACAATGCCTTTTGCCTGATAGAATACCTTATTGATACATACGGCGGTGCGGTGGCGCTGATGTGGCTTGGGGTGTTTCTCATCCTGATGACATTCCTCAAAACGGGAATGGCATACCTCGCCACACTCTCCCTGATTCCCGTACGAACGGGCGTACAGCGCGACCTGCGCAATACAATCTATCGGAAAATCGTTGACCTGCCAATAGGTTATTTCAACGAAGAGCGAAAGGGCGACATTATGTCTCGCATGACGGCTGACGTGAGCGAGATAGAAAACTCTATTATGAGTTCTCTGGAAATTGTTTTCAAGAATCCCCTTATGATTGTCATCTATATGGGGACGCTCTTCTTTTTGAGTTGGCAATTGACGTTTTTTGTCATGATATTGCTGCCGTTGAGCGGCTATCTGATTGGCAATATCGGACGTAATTTGAAAAAACGGTCGCTGTACGGACAGGAACTTTCGGGAGAATTGCTCTCGCAGGTGGAAGAGACCATTGGTGGATTGCGTGTTGTTAAGGCGTTTAACGCCGAACGAAAACTTATTAACCGCTTTGCTGCGCTTAACGAAAAAATCCGGCGTACCTTCAACCGCATCAATAGGCGTTATCTGCTGGCGCATCCGCTTGGTGAATTTTTCGGTACAGTGGTCATTGCCATTTTGTTGTGGTATGGTGGATTGCTGATACTGGATGAAAACGGCACTCTTTCAGCCGCCGAATTTATCTACTATCTGACAATCTTTTATATGATTGTAGCGCCATTTAAAGAGCTGTCAAAAGCCTCTTACAGTATTCGCAAAGGGGCGGCATCCCTGCAGCGCGTCGATGAAGTGCTGCAAACAAAGCATACGCTGAAACAGGAAAGGTCCGTGCATATCACCGGTTTTGAGAAAGAAATATGTCTGAAAGAGGTCTGGTTTAAATATCAGGAGGCGTGGACGCTCAGGAACATCAATCTGACGGTCAAAAAAGGACAGACCATAGCGCTGGTAGGACAGTCAGGCTCGGGAAAATCAACGCTGGTGGATTTGATTCCGCGTTTCTACGATGTGGTCAAAGGCGGCATCTCCATTGACGGAAAGGACGTGCGGATGCTTAACCTGCACGATTTGCGCGAACTGATGGGAAACGTCAATCAGGAAGCAATTTTATTTAACGATACATTTTTCAATAATATCGCCTTCGGCGTGGAGACGGCAACAATGGATGAGGTGATTGCCGCCGCGAAAATAGCCAATATTCACGACTTTATCATGCAGACCGAAGAGGGTTATCAGACCAATATCGGCGATCGTGGCGGTCGGCTCTCCGGCGGACAGCGTCAACGGGTAAGCATCGCCAGAGCTATTCTGAAGAATCCCGCCATTCTGATTCTTGACGAGGCAACGTCGGCGCTTGACACCGAATCGGAACGTCTGGTACAGGATGCCGTAGAGCAGTTGATGAAAAATCGCACGTCAATTGTCATTGCGCATCGACTGAGTACTATCAGACAGGCAGATATGATATGTGTTCTGCACGAGGGGGAAATTGTGGAACGCGGCAGTCACGACGAACTTATTTGCCTGAACGGATACTACAAACGCCTCTGCGACATGCAAAACTTCTAATCAGTTGTTATGCGAAATGGGGGCTAAAATAGCTTGGTATAATTTAGGAATCAATATAAAATAAATAAACTCTTAAGAATGAAATATGATGTCTGTGGAAAAAATAGATTATCTCGCCTTATTGCGTGGAATTAATGTCGGTGGAAATAATATTATAAAAATGGACGATCTGAAGAAATTATTTGAGGAAATAAAATTTAGTGATGTAAAAACTTATATACAAAGCGGAAATGTTCTTTTTAATGA
>JAISXJ010000057.1 GCA_031270565.1 Prevotellaceae bacterium | reverse complement strand
ATTCAAGGGATTATCATTTATTAAAAACTTTTTTGTTACTGGTTATCAACGCAAAGTCTTTTTGCGTCTTTTCGCCATATACATATATAATTATTGCGGCACATTTCCGGAATTTTCGGGGGTGTTGCCGTTCTGTTTTGTTGCCTCCACTGCTCCTCGTCTCTGACGAGGAGTTAGTTGGTCGGTCGTTTTTAACGACCTATCTCGTTACAAACGAGATTACCATTTACCCCTCGTTACAAACGAGGGGTAGAAAAACTGAAAACTGACAACTTAATTATATCTATCAATTAATTTAAAATGTGTTTATTATGAAACAAAAAACATTTCTTTTCGCTGCTCTCGTGGCAGCATTTTTAAGCGTCGCTTCAT
Source organism: Prevotellaceae bacterium (assembly GCA_031270565.1). Taxonomy (GTDB): domain Bacteria; phylum Bacteroidota; class Bacteroidia; order Bacteroidales; family Paludibacteraceae; genus F0058. The sequence continues at coordinate 16,109 of JAISXJ010000057.1, read as the reverse complement.
TTTCTGCGGCGCAGGTAACTATTGGCGGCAGTACAGAACCCCAAAAAGGTGCTATTCTGGATTTGAATAGCACGACCAAAGGCGGGCTGCTACTCTCGCATATCTATTTAGACAAATTGACGCATATTCCTGCCGGTCAATTAGTCGATATTACCGGAGAGCAGGATGTCAATACAGACCTCACCGGCATCGTTGTTTATAACACGAATGCTTTACTCAAACTGGAAGTATCCCAAACGAACAGTATTGATATGCCCGGACGAGGTATTTATGTTTGGGACGGCAACAAATGGAACAAAATCGGCGCTCCCGAACATGCCATAACCTTTGCCCCGTACAATCTTGGAGCAAACGTAGAAAAACTTAATACCGATTATCCTAACCTTTCTGCTGCCAAACAGCAGATGGCATATCTGGCAAACAATGCTTTTAATAAGCTTGACGCCTGCGTTTACGGCGGTTTTTTTCAATGGGGACGTAAAGATCTCGAACACGCCGTAAATATATCGAATTACACTCGTTATAACGGAACAGAAAATGCTGTTTCAGGACAGTCAGCTATAATACCCACTGACGGGAAATTTTACTATGGTAATACTCAATGGTACACAGGAACAAGTCCTGCTAAAAATAGTCTCTGGGGTAACGGGGTGGCAATTGGTACTGCTATTGCCGGAGGTGTTTATAGTTCAGACGGTAGTTATTACCAGAAGCCTGTCAAAACCCAATACGATCCCTGCCCTGACGGTTGGCGTGTTCCCACACAGGATGAATTTGAACGGCTTACTGATTACGGCTACGGCACTCCTCAGACTGCCGGCGGTAATATTAGCACAACTGTATCCGGTCACGGCGCTATTAACAGCGGTTTAACATGGATACCAGTAGTTTGTTCCTCCGGCAAATGTATTCCTTCCAACAGTTGGACAGACGGCACAACTTCTTCCGGTTACGCTGTTTACAAGGCTTCGGTATGGACTGCTGCCAAAGCAGCTGGAAATGTTTATGATGGATTAACTGATGGTAATGTTGCTACGATTTTTACAGGAAAATCCCTTCACGACGACGATGCTCCTGAGCCTCTTTTATTCCTGCCTGCCGCCGGATATCGCCACTGTATTGGCAGTGACATAAGACAAGTCGGCTTCTACGGCTTCTATTGGAACAGTACGGCTAGTGTTTATGGGACACAAATCTTCTCTAACGGTGTACAGACGACCTCCGCCAACCTTGATCTTGGACACGGCTTTTCTGTGCGGTGTGTGAAATCATTATAATTTCATCCGTTCAGAAAAAAACAAAAGCCTCCGGAAACGGGGGCTTTTTTAGTTTTTAGAGTGTAGTTAGTAGTGACATAGTGAATAACGAATAGTGAATAATGTCCTGAAAGGACATGATTTTCATAACCGCAGGTCAGCGACCTGCGGAAAACGACGCCCTCCTATCCACTGCCTGAAAGGCAGGACTTTTTATCACTTGTCGCACCTTTCAGGTGCAGGTTCGCGAGGCGACTTTTTCCGCAAACTGCGCTATCGCTTGTATTAGAGTGTAGTTTTTAGTTATTAGAGTGTAGTTAGTAGTGAAAAATTTTTGCGTGCCTTGCGGGGTAAGAACGCCTGACGGCGTTTATTCATTCTTCAACTACACTCTAAACTCTAATAACTAAAAACTAAAAAAAGGTGTACCTTTGCACAGAGAAATTGTGCGCATTATAGATTATGTTGTATAACGGTAATAGGGTATTAATGGCTATGAGTGGCGGCATCGACAGTACGGTGGCAGCCCTGCTATTGCTTGAGCAAGGTTATGAGCTTGTCGGGGTTACTTACCGTACGTGGGATTCGGTCTCGCAGGGATGTCTCGAAAAGGAGAAGGGCTGTTGCACCGTAGATGCGATGATGGAAGCTAAACGGATGTGCGAACGGCTGGGCTTCGAACACCACTTGCTAGATCTTCGCGAAGAATTTCGCCGGACGGTAGTCAGTGATTTTGTCGCCGAATATCTGGCTGGACGAACGCCAAACCCGTGCGTCAGGTGCAACGCAGTCATCAAATGGGGCGAACTGCTTCGTCTGGCAGACCAGCTGCAATGCGCCCACATAGCCACCGGACATTATGCCCGCATAGAAGCCACCGCAGAAGGGCATTATCTACTTAAAGGCGTTGACACCCGTAAAGACCAGTCCTATTTCCTCTGGCAACTCGAAGAACAGATGCTTGCCCGCACACTCTTTCCATTAGGCAATCTGACCAAGCCTGAAGTGCGCCGCATAGCGTTAGAGCGGGGCTTCGAGGCGCTCTCTAAAAAGGCGGAGAGTCAAGAGATTTGTTTCATTCCCGATAATGACTACCGCGCATTCCTTGCCGCAGAGGTAACGGACTTCGCCGAGCGATACTGGTCAGGGGAGTTTGTAGATGAAGAGGGTAACGTCTTGGGGCGACATCGCGGGTATCCGTTCTATACGGTCGGGCAGCGCAAGGGGCTTGGCATCGCGTTAGGTGAGCCTATGTATGTTTCCCGCATAGACGCATTGCGGAATCGCATAACGTTAGCCAAACACGACCGCCTCTATCATCAAACGCTCCACGCTACCGATTGCCGTTTTGCCGATAGCCGCTATATGGAGCGTCTTGTTGATGTGGAGGCACGGATTCGTTATAAAAGTCCCGCAGTGCCAGCGACCGTTTGTGCATACGGCACAGAGGCAGATGTGTTATTCCGCGAGCCGGTCTGGGGGATAGCGCCCGGACAGTCGGTAGTCTTCTATCAGGGCGACAGAGTAACAGGCGGAGGCGTAATCAGCGCCTGACAGAGCCTCAAAGTTCACACGGAGTTAATCATTAATCATTATATATACAAATATGCAGATACATCATTTAAGTGAACAACGCTCTTTGCTGAATCACTTTATCGAGGAGATTCGTTCCGTAGAGAAACAGGGAGATTCGATGCGTTTCCGTCGCAATATGGAACGTCTTGGCGAGGTGATGGCTTATGAAATGAGCAAGACAATGTCCTATAAAACCAAGAACGTTATCACGCCGTTAGGGACAGCTTCCGTAAATGTCGTCAGCGATAAGATTGTGATAGGCTCTATCCTGCGTGCCGGACTGCCGTTTCATACGGGCTTTCTCAACTACTTTGACGGCGCAGAGAATGCGTTCGTGTCGGCATATCGTAAATATTACGACAACACACATTTCGACATTCACGTAGAGTACATCTCCGCCCCCGCCCTTGACGGGAAAACGCTTATCCTCTGCGACCCGATGCTGGCAACGGGCAGTTCGATGGTGTTAGCTTATCGTGCCATTGCGTCATCGCACGGTAAGCCTGCGAAAGTACACATCGCCGGCATCATCGCCAGCAAACAGGCGGTGGAATATGTTCAACAGCACCTCGCAGACATAGATGTAACGCTTTGGGTTGCCGCTATTGACCCCGAACTGAACGACCACGCCTATATTGTGCCGGGTATCGGCGACGCAGGCGATTTGGCTTACGGGGACAAACTCTAAAATAAAAAAGGAGGCATACCGTTATGATACAATCGCTACTTTTAGTTGGACTTGGAGGCGGACTCGGCGCAGCGCTTCGCTATCTGACGTCAGCGCTAATGCTCAAACACACGCAGACGCTCTTTCCGCTGGCAACGGCGTCAGTAAATATACTTGGCTGTCTGCTTGCAGGCGTGTTACTGGGGCTGTTTGCTCGACACAGTCAGTCTTGTCCCGAATTGCGCTTTCTGTTTATAACGGGCTTTTGCGGCGGTTATACTACGTTTTCCGCTTTTGCCGTGGAGAATGTCAGTCTTCTGCAATCGGGACACGTATGGATTGCCCTGCTTTATACCGTTTCAAGCGTTGTTATTGGCGTGCTGGCAGTGTGGGGCGGACTGTTGTTAACGGGCAGTTCTCCAACTGCACCGTAAGAAAGTAGAAAGCGAGAAAATGAAAAAACGGCAATTATTCATTAATCATCATTTATGAAACACCCAACATTTAAACTATTATGCTCTGTGCCGGTATTAACCGTAATGGTCATGATACAGGCAGCAACACCCAATGCCCGATATAAGGAATATATTGAAAAATATTCCGAGTTAGCTATTGCCGAACAAGTGAGGTATGGTATTCCGGCAAGTATTACCATAGCGCAGGCTCTTCTGGAATCGTCCGCCGGCTCAAGCCGTCTGGCAGTGTTCGGAAACAATCATTTCGGCGTCAAATGCGGACGCGACTGGACAGGGAAAACCATTCTTGAAGACGATGACCATCCGCAAGACTGTTTCAGAAAGTATCCCAAAGTGATCGATTCATTTGAAGACCACTCGCTCTTTCTCAAACGTCCCCGCTATGCCTCTCTGTTTAACTATGACATAACCGACTACAAAGCATGGGCAAACGGACTGAGCCGTGCGGGTTATGCTACCGACCCCAACTATGCCGGCAAACTCATCAGCATCATAGAACTCTATGAACTGCATCGTCTTGATACGGTTACAACGTATCTTCCCAGCGCCCGAACGACGAAAACATCCGGTAAAACGCCAAAGCCGCAACAGGCGAACACGTCGATTTATGAATTTATTATAATTAATGATTTGAGATGTATAAGGCTAAAAGAAGACATTACCGCAGGGGAGCTTGCCCGAAAGTTGCAATGGTCGAAAAAGATGCTGCTTTATTATAATGATTTCTTTGAGGACGTCCGTCTGCACGCCGGTGATCTGATTTATCTAAGCAAAAAGCGCAGCCGGTCGGCAGCAGAAAGCGTAACGCATCATGTCAAAGGGGGAGAGTCGATGCACTCCATTGCGCAGCAGTACGGTATTACGCTGAAAAGCCTTTACCGTATCAATAAACTGACATACGGCGCGCCTGCTGTTGAGGGGATGATGCTTTATCTGCAATAATATTCACTTGATACCTTTTCCAAAATGAAAAAAGTTGTTCTTTATCTTTGTCTGATTGCCGCTATTCCGACGCTCGACGCTCGGGAACTTTCGGACGCATGTCGTATCAGTCTCCTTACCTGCGACCCCGGCAAGGAGGTCTATGCCCGTTTCGGTCATACGGCAATTCGTGTCGTGGACGCGCCGAACGATTATGACGTTGTCTATCACTATGGCGTCTTTGACTTCGAGACGGACGGTTTTCTCCTGCGTTTTATACGGGGCGAAACCGACTATCAGATAGGTAAACTTCCGACAAATATTTTTCTCGATGAATACAACCGGCGGCGTTCCACCGTTGTGGAGCAGACCCTGAACCTCTCCATAGATGAAAAACGCCGACTTAATACGGCATTGGAGACGAACTATCTGCCCGAAAACCGCATCTACCGTTACAACTTTATCTATGACAACTGCGCAACCCGTCCGTTTGTCATCATCAACAACGCGCCCGATACCGCGCCCACACTCTACGCTTCCCGACAGTCGGCGACGACCTTTCGGAGCGTTATCGGAGAATATGTCGGCTCGGACACGTGGCTCAAGTTCGGCATTGACATACTCATCGGCAGAGAGGCGGACGAGCCTGTCTTTGAGCAGTCTCTTATCGGGTTTCCGCTTTATATGATGCGGATTGTCAGCAATGAGATGCTGGAGAGTGGCGGCAGCTCCCGTCCGTTGGCTTCGAGCGCCGAGCCGCTCTTTATTCATCCGCCGCTAAACGTCGAAACAGCGTTGCCGATAACCGGTCCCGTATGGGTCTGCTGCATGCTGCTGATTGTGGTGGCGGCGCTCTCTTTCCTGTCGTGGCAACGAAAACGCTATATGCTGTGGTTGGATGTAACGCTCTTTGCTATCTTCGGGATTCTCGGTTGTGTGGTGGGCTATATGACTTTCTTCTCGCTGCATCCGTTAGTGGATACAAACCTCAACCTGCTTTGGATGAATCCTCTGCAACTGCTTTTCGCCCTTGCCATAATCAACAAACGGTGGCGCAGCGGGTTAAGTTATTTCGGATTGTTTAATGCACTGACAACGCTAATAGCCATTGTCGTCTGCGTAACACACATACAGGGTATGCACCCCGCCTTTCTACCGTTGATGGGGATAATGATGGTACGCTCGGTGATGTTTTTCCAAATGCACAAACTCAAATCCTAAACACTCTTGATGAGGAAACACCTGATTATATGCCTGCTGTTTTGCCTCATGGCGACGTCTTCTCTCTACGGGCAGCATTACGGCGGGTTGAACAAGCCGCGCCTGACGGTCTTCATCGCTGTGGACGGGCTGCAGGCTGAACATTTGGCGTTGCTGTGGAACTTCTTCGAGAGAGGAGGCTTGAAACGGCTGGTAGGGTCTGGCTTCTATACGCCAAACGGTTACTGCAACTATCTGCCTGCCGGAAAGGCTGCCGACTATGCTTCGCTGCTTACGGGAACTGTGCCATATTATCACGGCATTGTCGGGGAAAAAATCTATTCCATTACCCACGATGATGCTGTTTCCATTGTTGCTGATGACAATTATCATGGCATTGCGACCGACAGTGGCGTCTCTCCCAAAAACCTGCTGGCAACCACCGTTGCAGACGAGCTGAAACTGACCTCGCCGCATTCCAAAGTCTATGCCATTGGATTGCGGGCAGAAGAAACCGTGATGATGGCGGGACATCTGGCAGACGGGGCGATTTGGCTCGATAAGAACGGGCGTCTTGCCTCGTCCGACTATTACAAGTTACTTCCGCTCTGGGCATCCGACGTCAACAATACGCTTATGGACAACTTCCTCAACTCAAAGTGGCGTCCGATGTATGCACTTCATTCCTATCTTTTTGCGCCTGCCGAAGCGGTTGGGACAGGAACGGACTATGCTTTTTATACGCCGTCGCCGACAATGTCAATGGCTGACCGCGTGCGCAACTTTCGAGGTACGCCATACGCCAATACCCTGATTAAGGATTTGGCGATACGGGCGTTGAAAGCCGAATCGCTCGGTAGCGATGCCGCTACGGACATGCTTTGTCTGCAATTTTCCGCGCAGCCCGTCGGACAGACCACTGCTGAATTTGCTATGGCAGAAAAGGAAGACCTTTACCTGAACCTCGACCGCGATATACGTATTCTGCTTGCCGCCATCGATGAAACGGTCGGAGCGGAGAATACGCTTTTTGTGCTTTCCGGCAACCAGACCGAACGCTACAGCCATACCACGCTCGCCGACAAACGCATCAACAGCGGACAGTTTAATGCCCGTCGGGCAATGGCGTTGCTCAACTCCTATCTAATGGCAAAATTCGGACAGGGACGCTGGGTGAGTAACTATTATGCGCGGCAAATTACGCTTAATCGCGGACTGATTGAAAAGAACAGGCTGCATCAAGCCGATGTGGAGCAGTGTGTGGTTGATTTCCTGCTGGAGTTTCAGGGGGTGCACACCGCTTATACTTCGTCGCAGATTATGGCGGCTTCGGGCTTGCCCACTGATATGCCGGTGCGTATGCGTAACAGCTTTTTCCGGCATCGTTCGGGAGATGTGGTTTTCACGCTGCTACCGGGATGGGTGGAGGTGAACGACAAAGGGGAACACATAGGCGTTGCCGGATGCACGGACATCTATTTTCCGGTGGCAATATCGGGACTGAAAATCATCCCAAACAACACCGAGCCGACTGTTTTTATTTCGGATATTGCACCAGCCATTTGCCGCATCATGCAAATACCGCTACCTAATGGCTGCATCGGACGGATGATAGAATTGAACAGTGCGCCGGAGAAATAGAGTTTAGTTTTTAGAGTGTAGAGTGTAGTTATTAGTTATTCATTCTTCGTTATTCAATAGAAAAACGGCTTCCCAGACTGCCTGCAAGGCAGATTCGTGTATTTGTGGCTAAATTACTCTCCTAAGAGGTCGTTAAGGACATTAAGGACGTTAAGGAAAAACTGAAAACTGAGTACGGGCAAAAAATGTTTTGCCCCTAACAACTACAAACTAAACTCTAAACTCTAAAAACTACTTTTAAAACTTCCCATCTCTGTTGGCGTCACGGATGCTTTGGTAGAGCGTCGTCGGATAGTTTCCTGTAAAACACGCCAGACAAAGTTGAGTTCTGTTGCCGGCGGTGAAAAGCGCCTGCTCAGAAAGAAACGACAGCGAATCCGCCCCGATGAGTTGACGTACATGTTCTGTGGATTTGTGCGCACTCATCAGTTCGTCGTAGGTGCTGGTATCTACGCCGTAGAAACAGGGATGCGTGATTGGAGGGCTGGCAATACGCACGTGAATAGCCGTCGCCCCAGCTTCACGGAGTAGCGTAACGATGCGTCTTGACGTCGTGCCGCGCACCAGAGAGTCATCAATCATTACGACACGCTTGTTATGCACGATGGAACGTACGGCAGAAAGTTTCATCCGTACCCCTTTCTCACGTAATTCCTGACTTGGTTGAATGAATGTCCGTCCGACATATTTATTCTTTATCAATCCCATTTCGTATGGAATACCGCTCGCCTCGGCATAGCCAATGGCAGCGCTCATACTCGAATCTGGAACGCCAATGACAATGTCCGCCTCCGCAGGTGATTCCTCGTAAAGCAGTTTGCCGCTCTCCTTACGGAAAGTATGAACGTTGCAGCCTTCCAAATCACTGTCGGGGCGGGCAAAATAGATGAACTCCATTGCACAGAGCTGATGATGCTTGAACTGGGAATAATCGTAAGAAGTCATACCGCTCTGTTCAAAAACGACGACCTCGCCCGGATTAACATCCCTGAGGAACTGCGCCCCGATGACATCAAAGGCACACGTCTCACTGCTGACAACATACCCGCCATTCAATTTGCCGATAGAAAGAGGACGCAAGCCGTACTTGTCGCGACAGGCGTACAAACGGCTACCGGTCATAATGAGAAAGGCAAAGGCGCCCTCAAGCATATTCAGCGCATCAATAATGTTGTAGATACGTGCCGATGCGTCGTGTTCTTTCTTGATGAGATGCGCGAGCAGTTCGCTGTCTGAGGTCGATTGAAAAAGACTGCCGCGATTTTGCAGGTAGCGGCTCAACTCGTTGGAATTAACGAGATTTCCATTATGCGCCAGCGCAAAATCACCGGTATTATGCCGAAAGATAAAAGGCTGTACGTTCTCAATGCCGCCGCCGCCCGTTGTGGAATAACGTACATGTCCAATGGCAGCGCTGCCCTGTATGGTGGCAAGGTTCTTTTCATTAAAAATTTCCGTAACCAGTCCCTCACCCTTAATACGTTTAAAGTTGCGCTCGTGCACCGCAACAATACCGCATCCCTCCTGCCCGCGATGTTGCAGAGCATGAAGACCATAATAGGTGAGATTCGCGGCATCATTCACCCCGAATATTCCAAAGACGCCGCACTCCTCGTGCAGGTCATCATAAGAGGTATTAATCATTCGTCAAATAGTGTAATACGTTTTTCTCTATTCTTTCGCTGATATTATCAGCCTGAAACCGGATGAAACTGTTGCCGGTAATCTGTTCGTAAAGTTCTATATACCGTTCGCTGATGTTCCGAACAACGTCCTCCGTCATTGTAGGGAGCGCCTGTCCCGCCTTGCCCTGAAAGCCGTTTGCCATTAGCCATTCTCTGACAAACTCTTTGGATAACTGTCTCTGCGGCTCTCCCGACCGGAAACGTTCCTGATAACCGTCAGCATAGAAATAACGGCTTGAATCGGGTGTATGGACTTCATCCATCAGGTAGATTTGTCCGTTTCGTTTGCCGAACTCATACTTGGTATCCACCAGAATCAGTCCGCGTTCGGCAGCCATTAGCGACCCTCTCCGGAAGAGATTAAGAGCGTAACGCTCCAAAGTGGCATATTCGTCGGCGGAGACCAGTCCGCGTTGCAAAATCTCCGTCTTGGAGATGTTTTCATCGTGTTCACCGAGTTCAGCTTTGGTTGTCGGGGTGATAATGGGCAGTTCAAATGGTTGATTCTCTTTCATTCCGTCGGGGATACGTATGCCGCAAATCTCCCGCTCGCCCTGCTGATAGGCACGCCACGCACTTCCACAAAGAAATTTGCGTACAATCATCTCAATAGCGAACCCCTCGCAAGCGACGCCGACGGTTGTCATCGGGTCGGGCACGGCAATCTTCCAATTGGGACAAATATCTGCCGTAGCATCCAAAAAATAGGCGGCAATCTGATTTAGTATCTGCCCCTTATAGGGAATGCCCTCCGGCAGAATAACGTCAAACGCAGAAATGCGATCGGTGGTTACCATCACCAGCGTTTCGCCGTTGATGGTATAAACATCACGTACCTTACCGTGATAAACGTGCGTTTGTCCCGGAAACCGGAACGATGTTGTAGTTAATGCCTGCATAATATAATAATTAATTAATAAGTAGCGGTCTGCAATCTTATGTTTTTGCGCCGTTAATCTTTAAGCGCTGATAACCGTGTTAATATTTCATCGTAAGCTTCGGTGATGCGTCCCATATCGCGTCGGAAGCGGTCGCGGTCAAGCCTTTCAAGCGTAGTAATGTCCCAAAGACGCGCTGTGTCGGGGCTGATTTCATCTGCCAGAACCAATGTTCCGTCGGACGTGCGCCCAAATTCTATCTTAACATCTACCAAAGAGATATTGATACGTTTGAAAATATCTATCAGGTGTTCGTTTATCTGTTTGACCAAAAGATGAATCTCAGTCAGTTCCTGATAGGTACTCAGACCGAGCACGACGGCATGGTCGTTGTTGATAATGGGGTCGCCAAGGTCGTCGTTCTTGTAGCAAATCTCGTACACCGGATGCGGAAACTGCGTACCTTCCTTAATATGTAATCGTTTAGACATTGACCCGGCGGCAATATTACGCACGATAAATTCCAGTTTAATAATCTCCGTTTTGCGTTTGCACAGTTGCTCGCGGTCGTTAAGCAGTTTGACAAAGTGGGTTTTGATGCCGCGCTGCTCCAGAAGCCGGTAGATGATGGCTGAAATTTTGTTATTTAATACGCCCTTATTGGTGATTTGCGCCCGCTTGATGCCGTTATACGCTGTGGTGTCATCTTTGTAATGCACAACGACATGGTCGGGGTCTTCGGCAGCAAAGATTAATTTCGCTTTGCCTGTGTACAGCAATTCCCGCTTGTCCGTCTCCTGCGATGAAGAGGCGCTTAGATATTTTACGGCATTGGCGAAAATGTCCTGATGTCTGTTGCCGGTAATATTCTTAAAGAGATTCTCCTCGTAACGTTCGCTGTGTCCCATCTTGCCGAGTATCCTGCCGTCGGCGCTGATGATGCCTTCGACTGCGTAGTACGAACCGTTAGGATTATGGGGAGCTTCCGCAGCGATGTTGCCGGTGTCGTCAACATACTGGAACGCTACCTGTCCCCGTTCAAACAGTTCTTTTGCCTGCGCTTCGGAGATGACAAACTTGCCTTCGCCGTGACTGACGGCAACGGTATGCAACTCACCCAAAGCAAAGCCTGACAGCCATGGCGAACAGGTTGACGAGACACGTGTTGTTACCATTTGGGAAATATGGCGGTTAATATCGTTGCGAAAGAGCGTCGGGGAAGTTTCCGTAACCATTCCCAGACGACCGTAAGGCAGCAGTCCTGACTTGATAAGCGCCTGAAAGCCGTTACAGATGCCGAGTATCAAACCGCCACGATTAAGCAGCCGGTGTACCTCGTCGGTGATTTCTTTATAATTCAGAATATTTGCAATGAACTTGCCGCTGCCGTCAGGCTCGTCGCCTGCGGAGAAACCGCCACTGAGTACGAGAATATGACAGGCGGCAATATGGGCTTTCATCGCAGCGACGGAGGCGAAGATGGCATCGCCTGTCAGGTTGCAAAAGACGGTGGACGTTACCTCTGCACCTGCACGACGAAAGGCTTTGGCGGTGTCGTAGTCACAGTTCGTTCCCGGAAAAACCGGCAAATAGACTGTCGGGCAGATTGTTTTCGCTACCGTTGGAAGCGGTGGACATGCGGGAGAACTCACCCGCATCAGAGGCGCCTTACCTGTACTCTGGTCGGGATAAACGGCGGCAAATTTTTGCGTATTGGCGCGATAGAGTTCATCGAGCGACACTGTGGCGGCATTTATCCGGATGTATGGCTCGTCAATGGTGTGTCCGAGCAGTTGCGCCTGTGGATAATTCAGCGCCGTATTGCTTTCCACGAGCATGGAACCGTAACTGTAATTGAAAAGGTTGACATCGGTATTGGTAATGTCAGCGCCGATATTATTCCCGAATGTCATTTTGCACACAGCCTCTGCGACGCCCCCGAAACCAATGGCGTATGCGGCACAGATTGTGCCGTTTTCTATCTGTTTGTTGACAAATGTATAATTCTCCGTCAGGATGTCCGTATCGGGCAGATAGTTTGTTTTGGGAGAATGGGTAATAAGATAGAGGTGATGACCGGCTGCTTTAAATTCGGGACTGATGACCGTTGAGGCGTCCACCGTTGTAATACCGAATGCCATAAGCATAGGCGGGACGTTAATATCGTGGAACGTGCCGCTCATAGAGTCCTTTCCGCCGATAGACGGCAGTTTCAGGGCGGTTTGCATGGTCAGTGCGCCGAGCAGAGCGGCAAGCGGTTTGCCCCATGAGGCAGGCGATGTCATACGCTCAAAGTATTCCTGATAGGAAAACCGCATCTGTTGCCAGGAAGCTCCGGCGGCTACCACTTTGGTGATAGCTTCAACGATAGCATATATGGCGCCGTGATAGGGACTCCATTCGGAGATAAACGGATTGTAGCCGTATGCCATAATGCTTGCGGTATTGGTAAAACCCTCTTTGACGGGTATTTTCTGAACACTTACCTGCGTTTCGGTGCGCTGGGTGATGCCGCCAAAGGGCATCAGTACCGTCGATGCGCCAATGGTGGCGTCGAAATGTTCTATTAATCCTTTTTGTGAAAGAACGTTGCTATCGGAGAGGTTGTTGAGTAACTGCTCTTCCGGACTATTTCCCTTTACGGTGCGTAAGAAAGGATTTTTGTCGGCTATGGTGGCTATGGTTGCGGTGGTGTGATGCGATGCGCCTGCGGAATCAATGAAATGGCGAGCAATATCCACGACGGTAATACCCTTGTGGAACATTCTCAGGCGTCCGGTAGCGGTTACGTCTGCCACGTGAACGACTTCGATATTTTCCTGAGCACAGTAACGGTTGAAGGCGTCCCTGTCATCGGCAGCAATAACGACAGCCATGCGTTCCTGCGATTCACTGATGGCTAATTCCGTTGCATTTAGTCCGCTGTATTTGGGCGGGATACGGTCGAGATAAATATCAAGTCCTTCTGCCAGTTCGCCAATGGCGACCGACACGCCGCCTGCGCCAAAATCGTTGGCTTTTTTAATAAGCTGCGTAACCTCCGACCGACGGAAGAGGCGTTGTATTTTACGTTCTTCGGGGGCATTGCCTTTCTGTACTTCGCTGCTGCATGTTTCGAGTGAAGCGGCGGTATGTTCTTTAGAAGAGCCTGTTGCTCCGCCGATGCCGTCGCGTCCGGTGCGTCCGCCAAGCAGCAGGATGATGTCGCCTGTTACCGGAGTGGCGCGGCGAACATCTGCGGCTTTCACGGCGCCCACCACGGCGCCCACTTCGAGACGCTTGGCGACGTAGTCAGGGTGGTAAATCTCCCTGACGTGAGTGGTAGCCAGACCAATCTGATTACCATAACTGGAATAGCCGTATGTTGCTTTGGTGGAGATGATGCGTTGCGGCAACTTGCCGGCAAGCGTTTCCGACACCGGCGCATAGATATTGCCGGCGCCCGTTACGCGCATAGCCTGATAAACGTAACTGCGTCCCGACAGCGGGTCGCGAATGGCGCCCCCAAGACAGGTCGATGCACCGCCGACGGGTTCTATTTCGGTGGGATGATTATGTGTTTCATTCTTGAATTGCAGCAGCCATTTTTCCGGCATGTCATTCACCATAACATCAATATAGATGCTGCAAGCATTATTTTCTTCGCTTATCTCCAAATCGTCGAGATACCCTCTTGCTCGCAGATAACGCGCCCCAATGGTTGCGATGTCCATTAAACAGAGCGGTTTTTCGGTGCGCCCAAGTTCCTGACGAATGGAGAGATAATAATCAAGCGCCCGTTGCAGTTCGTCGCTCAGGAATGAACTGTCGATATTTATACGGTCTAATTCGGTGGTAAATGTTGTATGCCGACAATGGTCAGACCAGTAGGTGTCAAGGATGCGCAGTTCGGTTTCGGTGGGGTCGCGGTTTTCGGAGATAAAATAGTTGACGACACATTGCAAGTCATCGGCATGCATTGCCAGCCCGTGCGTTTTGCAATAGTCGGACAGGGCAGCGGCAGGCAGTTTGGAGAATCCGTGCAGGACAGGAACGGGCTTTACCTCTGCCTGTTCGGCAATGGCGAGTGTCGAAAGGTCTTTTTCGCGACATTCAACCGTGTTGATAACATACTTTTTTACCTTATCAATATCTTCACAAGAGAAATCGTCATCAAAAATCAGCAATTTGGCGCTTTTGATGACGATATTAGCGGTGGGGTCAATCAACCTGACGCAGTCGGCGGCGGAACTTGCCCGCTGGTCGAACTGTCCGGGCAAAAATTCAATCGCCAGATGGGGCTTGCCTCTTAACTCAAGCTCCGTGCTGACACAATCGGTTACCACTTCGCCGAAGACCTGATAGAGACTTTTATTCAGTAACTCTTGTGTAAAACCAAACAGGTCATAGACGTTAATCAAACGCAACTGTTGAAGATGCAAGTGGAGACTGGTGTTTAGTTCGTGGCGTAAGCTGTGCGCTTCTATTTGAAAGTCCGTTCGTTTCTCTACAAAAATACGGTAGTTCATATTGCAAAGAGGTATGATGGATTAGTTGGTTTTGAATGGATAGGAAATGTTTTTCAGTTCGTTGTTAGCCGAAATGATTTTGGTTTTCAATTCGTTTTTATGCTTTTGCAACGCGGCTTTGAGGCGGCTGTCGCCAACGGCTAAAATCTGCACTGCCAGAAGTGCGGCGTTCATAGCGCCGTTGATACCAACTGTGGCAACGGGAATCCCCGGTGGCATTTGCACGATTGACAACAGGGCATCCACGCCGTCAAGGGTCGCATTAACAGGCACGCCTATGACGGGAATGGTGGTGCCGGCGGCGATGACGCCGGGAAGATGAGCTGCCATACCGGCGGCGGCAATGATGACTTCTATACCGCGTCCTGCTGCCTGTCCGGCAAAAGCCGACACCTCTTCGGGCGTACGGTGGGCAGACAGAGCGTGCATTTCGAATGGAATTTGGAAGGTGTTAAGAGTTTGGGCGGCTTTGTCCATAACGGCTAAATCGCTGACGCTACCCATAATAATACTGACTTTTGGTTGCATATACTTTTGATTATCTGTATATCTGGTTTGGAAAAATGCGGAGGTAAAGGTACACCTTTTTTTAGTTATTAGAGTGTAGAGTATAGTTATTAGTTATTCATTCTTCGTTATTCAATAGAAAAACGGCTTTCCAGACTGCCTGCAAGGCAGAATTTTCATAACCGCATACAAGCGATAGCGCAGTTTGCGGAAAAAAGCCGCGCCTCGCGACGTGCTTGCACAGCCGACCGCGTGCATGTTGCGGGGTTATCAGCAATAAGATTGGCGTCAAGGTAAGTCGCTCTCAGGCTATCCAGATTGTTGAATACGTCAGCAGGAAACCCGATACGTACCAGAATGGCGCCGAGATTGTTTAATAAAACGTTCATCCAAATGGTGAACTGAGCGTAAGCTCTGGGAATGAAATCTGTCCTCATAATTTTTCTTTTTAAATAGATTAATAAATACGTTGGTTGAATATAAACAGCTCTTATCTTAATAATAATGCTTCTTTAACGGATAAATAAATACGCTGGTTGAATATATATATGTCTTATTATAATTGCAACTGTTCCGATAGCGCCCTCTGTGCTTCTTAGCGTTCTCGCAAGGTTTCACAGCGTTTCCGTAACATCTGGGGGCACTCCCCCAAAAGCTGGGGGCATACCCCCAAAGGTTGGGGGCACACCCCCAAAGGCTGGGGGCACACCCCCAAAGGCTGGGGGCATACCCCCAAAGGCTGGGGGCATACCCCCAAAAGCTGGGGGCATACCCCCAAAGGCTGGGGGCATACCC
>JAISXJ010000023.1 GCA_031270565.1 Prevotellaceae bacterium | reverse complement strand
ATTACCGTTCAATAAATTTAGTCGTTTTGCGCGACTCGGCATAGTCAAACAAGTTTGCCTCTGCTCTCGCTGCTTAAAACGTTCAATAAATTTAGTCGTTTTGCGCGACTCGGCATAGTCAAACAAGTTTGCCTCTGCTCTCGCTGCTTAAAACGTTCAATAAATTTAGTCGTTTTGCGCGACTCGGCATAGCTAAAACAAGTTTTATCTCTGCTCTCGCTGCTTAAAACGTTCCTTTATTCTTAAAAGAGCTTTGACGGTTGCAGATTAAGCGCTACACCGTAAACATCTACTCCTTCCAGAACGTATTCAATGTACCCCGACGCCGGATTGTAACGCATCAATCCCGACGACGTTGCCGCATCGGTTGAGCGAAACCCAAAATAAACCGAACCGTCCGTCGGGTCAAGCGCCAACTGACAGATGCCGATATATTCACCCGAAGAGCCTTCGCCCTTGCCTGCTGTTACTGTGGGCGCTACCGATTTTCCATTGGCGAGCGTCAATCTGTAGGGCAGGAGATTTGAAGTGACAGTTCCGATTTGGTCCAACTCTGCCAGAGTACATCTATACAGTCCGCCGTATTTGCCACCCTCGTCGTAGAGAGCGAAATATATGACGTTATTGGCAGCATCCCAGACAAACGATTTGGGATATGTGCCGGGTATGGCTATTCCTGCTGCCGGCGGGTCGTCGTTGCCGGATTGAGCGGCTGCAAGAATATCGCTGTTGGTGAAACGGAAAATGCCGGTGCCGTTATAGGTTTTGCACCAGTACCAGACGCCGTTTATCTTGCCGAATCCTGCATTCATAGCGCCATAATCGTAGCCTTTTTTGTAATATCCCAGCCGGTCATTCTGCACAAACCATGGGAAACTCTCCAAAGAATAGGCTCTGTTACGTTCATCAAGTCCGATTGTTGCAATACCCGTGTTTCGATTGGCAAAATAGAGTGTCTGTCCCTCAATGTAGCCGTAGAAAGGGTCATTGAATGCAGCGCCGCCGGCGTTCGACAGCATCGTTTCAACACGCTTGCCGTCTTTGGAGACAACAGAAATCTTACCGTCGCCGAGTACGCTGTCTACATCATCGACAAAAGTGAACTGCAAGCCGCAATCCAGCATATAGAGCAGCGAGTCGGCAAAAAGAATGTTCAGGGCGTGCTGTCCGGAACTTACGCCAAGGTCAAATGGAGAGATTTGCATCCCTTCCGGCGGAGACTGCGGCAATTTCAGCGCCATCAGATTGCCTTTCTTAACGGCATAATAGAGTGTTAAAACCGGCTGATTATAGGCAACCTGTACATTGGTGCTTCCTTCTTCGAGGACACGACCGCCCATTTCAACCGACAGACGTACATTTTGAGAGCCGACATTTCCGAACTTCACCTTTCCGGGGTTTTCGCCTGTGAAGGTTGTCAGAGGGGTGCCGTTTTCATCTTCCGTGCCGTTAGGGAATGTCCACGTGTAAACGGTGGGCAGATTGTCAGGGTTGGGCAGAATCACCGTAAAATCGACCGGCGTGGTCAACACTTCACAGATACCGCCTTCAACGGGGTTAACAATCAGAATCGGCTTGATGTCGCAGATTGCAATCACCTGCGCCAGCGACCCTGCGCCGGCAACTGTGAGCCGCACATTGTAAGCGCCGGCTGCAGTATATTTATGCCTGACAACCGCCCCTACGGCAGAGGTATTATCTCCAAAATCCCAGCTGCACTCTCCCTGTGCGGCAGAGGTGCTGGTAAACTCAATTTCAGCGCCAACGTAGTAATCAAGCTGATAAAGATCATCTACAATTTCGTAAATAAACGACACTGCAGGACTTGGCAGGTCTTCCTCTTCAGGCACATGATCAATGCAACCGGTAGCCAGCAGGGCTATTAACGCATTGACAAAAAATAATTTAAAGTATTTCATCGTGTTAAAATGTTTTTGAGGGATTAATTAAGAGTAACGTCCTTTTTCAATGCCACACCGATGGTACCGTTTTCATCAATACATTTCAGAATGGCACGCAGATAATAAGTCCGCTTAAACTCGACAGAATAATTGCTGGTTGACGAATTGAATATCAAATCGGCAAAAGGAATGGATTCGTAAGCATTGCGGACGTCATCCGGCACAGGATATTCATCGCCCACTTGGGGAAAATGATAGACAGAATCTTTTTTGTTTTCATCGAACGTTGCCTCTGTGTAGGGTTTGAAATCCGTAATGAGATTCAATCCCATCAGCATTGTTCTGAAATCTTCAAATTGCATCAGAGCATAGAGACTGTCCTTGAAATGCTGCATAAAGCCCTCTCCGAAATAGCCGACCATTTTTGTTGAGTCAAACTGGGTGGGCGTCATCCAACCCGTAACACCCAGTGTGTTACTTGTCGGGAAACGGTCGGTGAACAGAAAGGCATTGATTGAATCGTTCCAGTTGGCAACATCGTGAGCATATTCCGACACCTTTTGAGAGATACGTTGCTCGGTAACAGCCGTAGATATGTAGCTGTAAGAGAATGTAGTTATCCAGGGGCAGGAAACCATTCTTGCTTCTTCCTGATCGAGACTATACCAGACTTCGAGCCTGTCAATAGGCGTTTCCGAGGTGGAGTAGTATTGTGCGGTGAACTCTACGAAGTCGCCCGCCGTAACGGTAGAACTTGACAGATCCCAGTAGGTATGAGCAGCCATTTTGCCGACCAGAACATTGTCATCAATATGGTCGTGCTTGTCGCAGGCGGTCAATATCGCCAACACAACAACCGCTAAAAGGAACAGTTTATTTAGTTTATTCGTTTTCATTACTGTAAAAATTAGATATCATTATTGTAAACATACATTGTTATTAATACCATTCGGTCGGGTCAAGAACCGTAACGAATCCGTTGTTTTTGTATCCCCAAATCATCCGTTTGCGCAGCCAGTCGGGATTGCGGAAAGCGCCCAGCTTCTCCAGTTCCTTTCTGTTGTATTTTTCTTCTGTTTCGGGGTCATAATTAATGCGCATAATCCACGCATTTGGCGAAAGCCGCGCATTGATACCGGCATCCTTATCCGTTAACCAGTATGCTTCATAGAGGTTGTAGGGACGGGTGAGCGAAAATTCAGCCGAGAAAATCGTACTCAGGTTGTTAGCCGTGATAGCGCCGGTGGAACCGTTATGTACCCGTTTTACGGTGTAAACAAATTCGCCGTCGTAGGCAATGCCGTTTGTTTTGCTGCTGTAATTGTAGCGGCGCACATCTGTCCACTGTTCCGGCTGAAGGTACATGGCAACGTATTTCTGCTGCATCAAATCGCCAATTGTAAATTCGGTTTCACCGGGCAAACGAACCGTAAAAAACCAGTCATACTGATTCTTTTCATCGGTTGTTAAGGCAGAAGGAAAGATGTTGTAACGTTGCATATTGCGTTCTGTCGCCTGAACGGTGGTGTTGTAGGCGCCGGCTTTATCATTAGCCCAGTATTGTGCTTCAGCTTTGATGAAGAGCAGTTCCTCTTCGGTCAGCATGGCAATATAGCCGTCGTTTTTTGTGTAGGGATTGCTGTTAACGGGCAGCGAAAGCGAATCAATGGTACCCGGTCGTCCCGAAGAATAAAGATCGGGATAGTCGGTGATTTTCCTTGTAACAGGCATACCGATATTATTGTCTAAAAACAGACCTGTGCCGCGTACATCCTTTTTACCGTCAATGGCTCTCGGCGTCATCATCCGGATAGCTCTCGGGTCGAGCGCGTAACCTGACCGCTGCTTCCAAGAAGGATAGAACCCAAGCAGCGCCTGTCCGAAAAATGTGGATGGCACAGCTTCATGGAGCAGGTTGGCGCGTCCCTGAGGCCAACCGATATTGCAAGTTGGCTGCAGTGGTCCCCATTGACAGCTTTTTTCATTGGGACCGCCATCGAACTTGTAAAGCGCATCCGTCCATCCCGGGTCTGTCAAAGCGTCTTCGACGGTTTGGATAATCTGATTGCATGTAGCGGGTGTATTGTCCCAGTTCGGCAGTTTGCGTATCAGCAATCGTGCTTTTAAGCCCTTTGTAAAGGCACGCCATTTGTTCAGGTCTCCGCCAAACACTCTGTCCGAAGAGACAGTGAGCGTTTTGTTCGTTGACGCATTTATCCATGCAGGGTCGTCGTAGAGTTTCAACAGGTCGTCCACCTCGTTCATCATCCATTCATAGATGGATGCCTGCGAGTCGTAGGCGGGAGCAAAGTTGGTATATGCTTCCGTGTGCGGCATATCGCCGAACATATCGGTGGTGAAAAGCATCGATTGCAGATAAAGCGTACGACCAATCAGCATAAGATTGCGGTACTGCTCTTTTTCAGCTGCTTCCTGCATCGCATTGTTATTCGTGCCGATGTCATAATAGTGCCGTCGCCACTGTGGATGACGGTTCACAGAAGATGTAAAGAAATGCCATCCGTTTTTATAGGCATAACTGCTTACCTGCGCCCGTCCGCCTGTGGTTAAAGCCTGCGAAAGATAGGCGCCATATTCGGCATTGTCATAGCAGCTCTGGGCTGCGAAAAAGAGAATGACAGGCAAAACCTGTTCTGCCGCCACTGAGGTAGGCGCATCAACATTGTTGTTGACATCCAGCCATTCATCACAGCCTGTCAAGCCAATTATAAGCGTTGAGAGGCAAACAGCAATAGAAAATCTTATAGTTTTCATAGTTATTCGTTATAAAATCGTTAGTGATGATACAAATTAAAATTCTGCTGAAATGGTAAAATTAAACCCGCGTGTGGAAGGCACCTGATAGTTGTCAATACCGGCAGACCCGGTACCGCCTGCGCCGGTATCACCGTTTGCCTGCGGGTCTGATCCTGTGTATTTGGTTAACAAAAACAGGTTTGTTCCCGTAAGCGAACACTGCAGGGTGCGGAATGTTTTGCTTTTCAACAGTTTGGAAAAGTCGTAAGCAAGCGTAACGTAGGACAGCCGCAGAAAAGAGCCGTCTTCCAAAAAGTTGGAACTTACCGCCGCATAATAGTTGGTGATGGTGGTGTAGTCGAGTACAATGGGCGTGGTATTCTTGACGAATGTACCGTCAGCCTGCTCCACAACGCCGTCCCAAACGACCTGACGACCGCGATAGACTTCAAGCGATTTGTGCATGCCGCTTGATACTAATCCGCGTCCCGTTACATTCACCACATGACCGCCTACGCGACCATTGAGCAGCGCTCCGACAGAGAAGTTTTTATATTTGAAAGTTGTACTTAATCCTGCCAGAAATTTCGGTTCACGATTGCCGATATAAACGCCCTTGGTGGGACTGATTTTGGGATAACCGTTAGCATCGCAAATCACCTGTCCGTCGTCGGTGCGCAGATAGTCGCTTCCTGCTACCGCAGTGGTGGACTCGTTCAGCACTGCCGAGGGGAAAATATCGCCATATTGCGTACCCTGTATCTCATACATTCCTTCGGGCAAGCCAACGAGCTTACCTCTGTTCAAGCCAAAGTTGAGAGCTGCCGTCCACGATACGGTATTATTTTTGATAATATCCTGCTCAAGCGTCAGTTCAACACCCTGATTGCGCACATTACCCTCGTTTCTGGTAACAAGCACATGCCCCGCTGCGTGCGACACACGAACGGTTACAATCTGGTTGTCCGTTTGGGTAGAATAGTAAGCTACGTCAAGGCGTGTTTTGCTGTTGAAGAACCGCAAATCCAAACCCACTTCCCACGATTTTGAGACTTCGGGGACAATATCCATACCCACGGAGAGTGTCGAGTTAAGAGCGTAACCGCCATCAGGCAGAGAGGTGTATTGCATATATTTTCTGTCAAACAATCCAAAGGGCGCATCCTTACCTACCATAGCGTAGTTTCCGCGCACTTTTCCGTAGCTGAACACTTCTCCGGCAATATCAAAGAGTTCGGAGAAAATCACTCCGCCCGTTACGGATGGATAGAAGTAAGGGTTAAACGTTCTTTCGATAGTTGACGACCAGTCCCAGCGCACGGTACCGCTCAATGTGGCAACACCCTTATAGTCGGCTCTAAGTTCACCGTAAGCGCCCGCAATACGCCGTCTGCTGTGCGAAAGGTAAACATCCGTGCCAATAACCTGCTCTTTCACATTGCTCAGCGAATAGATGCCCGGACTGATAAAATCGCGTCCTGCTGCGTGCCCTGAACGTGATTCCCGCATTTTTGCTTCGGCGCCGGCAAGAAAATCCAGCCCGAACTCCTGCGGCAAATCCAGGTGATAGGTACTCATAATGTTCATGTTCAGCAGACTGCTTGCAGACGAGTTATAGACGTATTCGCCAAAAATGCTTCTGTCTTTCACCGACGCCAGTTCATCTGCCGTAAAATAGGGCTTGGTGGGGTCGGAAAAATCCAGAATCTCCATATCATCGAAACGGGGAACACTGTATCCGTCGTAGGAAGTGTGCGAGAGGTCGTAACTGACGCGCCCGATAATTTCCCATCCTTTAAGCGGCTTGAAAGAAATAGATCCCTGAAGCAGGTTGCGGGTGGAGCTATTCACGCCGGAATCCATATAGCGGCTCCAGAGGGGACTGACCGGTGAATCCTCCTTTTTGTCCGCCAGATAGCGAAACCGCACTGACCCGTCACCGTTTTTGTAGTCTCTTATATCATCATTAACAGGCCACGAATAGATGCTGCTGATAGATCCTGCGCTTCTGTATTTTTTATTACTCATGTTTGCCATCAGCGTAACAGACAGCATTTTGGAGATTTTGTATGACCCTTTCACCAGCACGCCTGTCCGTTGCAGGTAATCGTTGGGGACGATACCGTCTGCCTTGGAATAGTTTGCAGAAGCGTACGCCTGAAATTTCTCCGTACCGCCCGTCAGATTGACGTCGTACTTGTGATAGAAACCGTTTTGAAAGAAATTTTTTACATTATCATAACGTTCAACGTCAGCGTCTAACAGCGGTCCCCATCCGCCGCCTGTCTTCTCCTTGTAGAAACCAAGCGCTCCGGGAGCGTACTTGGATTGTGTTTCAAGCAGTTGTGCCGGGAGGTCTATTTGCAGGCTGGCATTTGCAGAGACGGTTAATTTTCCTGCCGCTCCCTGCTTTGTGGTAATCATAATGGCGCCGTTGGCTGCTTCCTGTCCGTAGAGCGCCGAGGCGGCAGCGCCTTTTAGCACCGTTACGGAGGCAATGTCATTGGGATTAAAGTCAGCTGCCGAAGCTGCATTGGCAGAAATGGGCATACCATCCAGCACAAAAAGCGGCTGGTTGTTTTGCGAGGGATTAACCGACGAGATGCCGCGAATAATTAACTGCGATCCCGAATTTGGTGATCCGCCGGCGCTGGTAACATTCACACCCGCAATCTTTCCCTGAAGCGCTGTGGTGAAGTTAATAAAATTGCCTTCGGTAAGCTGATCGGCGTTAACGTTCTGAACGGCAAAATTAAGTCGCTTTTTTTCGGTCTGAACGCCCATTGCCGTTACCACCACTTCATCAATGGCAATTGAGTTGACTGTCATTCGCATGTTAAGCGTTTGTCCGTTCACTACGGCTTCTTCGGTATTCATCCCAATAAATGTGAATACCAGCGTTGCTCCCTGAGGAACTGGCAGCGAATAGTTGCCTTCCACATCGGTCAGTGTGCCCGTTGGTGAGCCTTTCACCGTAACCGACACGTTGACAAGTGGTTTGCCGTCATCCGCTGCAACAACCTGACCACTTACCATTGGCGTCTGTGCGTAACTCATCTGGCACATCACACCAAGCGCAGCAAAAAGGAGAATAAATCTTTTCATATACATTTAGGATTTAATTAGTTAGAATATATTCAGGTATTATTAATGAAAGAATAATTATACTATTTCTTGTAAGCCTCAATGGCATCTTTTACGGAGCCGTGCATCAGAAGCAGGTTTTTAGCCTGCTGATAATCCAATCCGAGTTCATCGACAATCATACGTGCGCCGCGATCAATCAATTTGTCGTTAGACAACTGCATATTGACCATACGGTTGCCTTTTACCCGTCCCAGCCGTATCATTGTGGCAGTGGTTATCATATTCAACACCAGCTTTTGCGCCGTCCCTGATTTTAGTCGGGTGCTTCCGGTTACAAATTCCGGCCCCACAATCACTTCAACGGGAATATCCGCCTCGTGAGCAATGGGAGAATCGGGATTACAGGACACGGAAGCGGTGAGAATCCCGTGCGCTCTGGCGGCACGCAATGCCCCGATAACATACGGCGTAGAACCTGAAGCAGCGATGCCCACGACGGTATCCATACTGTTAATTTTATGGCATTTAAGCTCTTCCCAACCACGTTGCAAATCATCTTCGGCGTGTTCAACAGGGTTACGCAACGCCACATCGCCGCCGGCAATCAACCCGACGACCAGCGTGGGCGGCATGCCGAATGTAGGCGGAATTTCTGAGGCATCGAGTACGCCAAGCCGTCCGCTTGTTCCGGCGCCCATATAAAAAATGCGTCCGCCTTTCTGCATCCGTTCGACGATGGCGACAACCAGCCGTTCTATCTGCGGCAATGCCTCGCCTACGGCAATAGGCACCTTGCGATCCTCCTGATTTATATCATGGAGCAATTCACCGACGGTTTTTTTCTCCAAATCGGTATAGAATGAAGCCTTTTCTGTTATCTTTTCAAACGACATATTTTTGATTTTTACTGTTGTTTTTTCCTCTTTTTATGTCATGTGTATTTTCTAACATTTTTACACGGCAAATTTATACAAAAATTACTGATTAACACCGAAACCTGACAATAAAAATGATTTCCAATAAAAATTCTTCACCAGTTGTGCATTTAGAAAAATCTCGCCAAAAGTTTTGACGGTTTAAGGACAAGAATTATATCTACAATCACGGCTCTGACCATGGCTTTAGTCCTGCCTTTCAGGCAGTGCGCTCTGCTTACTTCCCTGCCGCAGGTCGCTGACCTGCGGTTATGAAAATAACGTCCTTTCAGGACGGCGCGCATTATTCACTATTCGTTATGTCACTATTCACTATTCACTATTCGTTATTCACTACTAACTACACTCTAAAAACTAAAAACTAAAAAAAAGGTGTACCTTTGCGCCTGTAATTTTAATTTGTAATTTTTACCGTTTTATGAAAAGAGTTGTATTAATTCGCCACGGCGAAAGCGTGTGGAATAAGGAAAACCGTTTTACGGGATGGACAAATGTTGACCTGAGCGAGAAGGGCGTAGAGGAAGCCATAGAAGCCGGTCGCCTATTGAAAAAAGAGGGCTTTTGTTTTACCATAGCCTACACTTCCTATCTGAAACGCGCTATCAAAACACTCAACACCATTCTTGACCTGATGGATCTTGACTGGATTCCCGTTGAAAAAACATGGCGTCTGAATGAGAAACATTACGGAACACTGCAAGGGTTGAATAAAGCCGAAACTGCTGCCAAATACGGTGATGAGCAGGTACTCATCTGGCGGCGCAGTTATGATGTGCCGCCTGCGGCGCTTGATGTTCAAGACCCGCGCTCTGCATCGCAAGACCCGCGTTATGCACGCGTTCCGAAATCCGATATTCCTCAGACAGAAGCGTTGACAGACACCGTAAACAGGATTCTCCCCTATTGGCATACCGTGATTTATCCGGCTCTTATCTCCCACGATGACATTATTGTAGCTGCACACGGCAACAGTTTGCGCGGCATTATCAAATACCTCAAGGGAATCTCCGATGAGGCTATTGTAGGGTTAAACCTCCCAACGGCAGTACCTTATGTCTTTGAATTTGACGACAATCTAAACTTTGTCAAAGACTATTTTCTCGGCGATCCGGAAGAGATAAAAAAACTTATGGATGCCGTTGCCAATCAGGGAAAGAAACAGTAATATTCGCTCCAAACAGGGTTTTGACAAATCATTTGTATTATAAACTTTCTTAATACTTTCTTGTAAATCATGCCATCTGAACTGCCATTTAAAGTTTTTTCCGGTACCGGAAGCAGGTATCTTGCGAAAAAGATTTGTGCTAAATTAGATTGCGAACTCGGCAATTTAAACATTACCTATTTCTCGGACGGTGAATTTGTTGTCTCATACGAAGAGACCGTTCGCGGAAGATATGTTTATCTGGTGCAATCAACTTTCCCCAACAGCGATAATCTGATGGAATTGCTCCTGATGATTGATGCCGCCAAACGGGCTTCCGCCTACAAAATCATTGCAGTGATTCCCTATTTTGGGTGGGCGCGGCAGGATCGCAAAGACAAACCGCGCGTGTCAATAGGCGCAAAACTTATCGCCGACCTTCTGGGCGCTGCCGGAGTGGACAGGCTGATAACAATGGACTTGCATGCCGATCAGATACAGGGCTTTTTTGACGTGCCGGTTGACCATTTATACGCATCAACTATTTTCATTCCATTTATTAAAAGTCTGGCTTTGGACAATCTGGTGATTGCCTCGCCCGATGTGGGCGGCTCCAAACGTGCCAATTCTTACGCCAAACATCTGGGAACGCCGCTTGTACTTTGTCATAAAACGCGGGAAAAAGCCAACGAAATCAGTTCGATGAGCATTATCGGAGAGGTGAATAATAAAAATGTTATTCTGGTGGATGATATGGCTGATACGGCGGGAACTCTCTCAAAGGCGGCGGATTTGATGTTTGAACAAGGCGCATTAAGCGTTCGGGCGATTGTTACGCATCCCGTTATGTCGGGAAAGGCTATAGAAAATGTGATGAACTCAAAATTGACCGAACTGATTTGTACGGATTCCATTCCTTTCGATTTGTCGCGCTGTCCGAAAATGCGCGTCATTTCCATTGCGGATATTTTTGCCGAAACTATTTTGAGCGTATATAACAACCAGTCTATCAGTTCACACTATCTTTTGTAGGGCTTATATATCACCGTCTTCTACCATCCGGATAATTTGCTCTATTATGGCATCCTGTTCCTTACTGCCAAAGGAATCCTTCAGGTCGGCGCCCAGTAACTTTGCGAAGAGTTGCCAGAAACCGGCAGTGAATCTGCCTCTGTACGCCTTTATCAATTCGTAGGAGGATACATTAAATTCCCTGTCAACCAATCGTATCAGCAGTTTGCCCTGATTGAGGGTCAATTTGCTAAATTCAGCCTCGTTTTGTTTGAAGATGGATTTTTCAAAGCCTTTCATATAGCGGTCACGCTCGCGTTTCCCGGGCATGGTCATAAGGGTATCGTTAGTTTGGACGACAACCTGCCTGATGTAGTGAGCCAAAGGCAAAACACGTTTCACATCGCGTACGGTTCGCCAGTAGAACTGCTCCTCTTTCTTATTCTTAAAATGCCGTTTCGCAAAAACGTAAACGGGCTTCAATACCACAAAGGGAAAGGTATCATTGTCTAATATGATAATCCGATGAACTGTGCCGTCAGATGCTGTTTGTGCAATCACCTGTCTTGTCTGCGCACCTGACTGCATGGCAAAGAGCAGCAAAATAGCAATAACCGTTACTGTGTATAGCTGATATTTCATACAATAATCTAAACATTTCGGATTTAGGGAACTTCTAAAAATTGCTTTTTCTGCGTTACGCTCTCTCGGTAAAATGCTCATTTACGTTAGTAAACTCCGCTTTTACCTCAATCGCAAGCCTTGAAAAATCTAATTTTTAGAAGCCCCGTTATTGTTATGCACAGAAACTGTGAATGGCTTAACTACCCTTTCTTTGTGGCACGCTTGCGCTCGTTTTCATCCAGCAGGATTTTGCGCATACGCAGATGGTGAGGGGTAATTTCAAGATATTCGTCCGCCTTGATATATTCGAGCGCCTCCTCAAGATTGAAGACCACAGGCGGAATCAGGCGCACCTTATCATCCGAACCGGAAGCGCGCATATTAGTCAGTTTCTTCGATTTGGTAACATTCACCACCATATCACCCTCTTTGGCATTTTCACCAATCACCTGTCCGGCATATACGTCATCCTGCGGAAAGATGAAGAACCGTCCACGATCCTGCAATTTGTCAATGGCGTATGCAAAGGCGGTACCTGTTTCCATAGCAATCAGAGAGCCGTTGACACGCCGTTCTATTTCGCCTTTCCATGCCTGATATTCCAGAAATCGGTGCGTCATAACCGCTTCGCCTGCCGAAACGGTAAGCACATGATTACGCAGTCCGATGATACCCCGCGACGGAATGGCAAATTCCAGATGAATACGATCCTTTTGTGTTACCATCGTCAG
The DNA here is from genome assembly GCA_031270565.1 of Prevotellaceae bacterium. GTDB lineage: Bacteria > Bacteroidota > Bacteroidia > Bacteroidales > Paludibacteraceae > F0058. Next base: position 1,468 of record JAISXJ010000023.1, on the reverse strand, counting down.
CAGTTCTCCCTTGCGGCGGGTAACCAAATCAATGATTTTGCTGGCGCTCTCTTCGGGCAAGTTGACCGTCAGCGTCTCTACCGGCTCGCAAAGAACGCCGTCAATCTCTTTGGTTATCACCTGCGGTTGACCGACTTGCAGTTCGTAACCCTCTCTGCGCATCGTCTCTATCAACACCGACAGGTGAAGCACTCCTCTGCCCGATACACGCCAGACATCCGCATTTTCCTCCTGTTCTACTCTCAGGGCAAGATTCTTGTCCAACTCTTTCACAAGCCTGTCGTGAATATGGCGCGAGGTAACAAATTTACCGTCCTTGCCGAAGAATGGCGAGTCGTTATTGGTGAAGGTCATACTCATGGTTGGCTCGTCGATGGCGATGGGAGCAAGGGCTTCGGGCTGTTCGAGGTCGGCAATGGTATCGCCTATCTCAAAGTCATCAATGCCGATAACGGCACAAATATCCCCCGACCGCACCACATCTATTGGCGTTCGTCCAAGTCCCGTAAAGGTGTTGAGTGTTTTTATCCGCGTCTTGACGGTCTTTCCGTCACGCTTTACCAGCGACACATCCTGCCCCTCGCGCAACTCCCCGCGATGCACCCTGCCAACGGCAATGCGTCCTACGTAGGGGGAATATTCTAACGACGTAATCAGCATTTGCGACGTGCCGGCAAGCTGTTCCGGCGCCGGAATATATTCAATAATGGCATCAAGCAGCGGCGTGATGCTATCGGTGCGCTGCCGGTAATCGGTGGACATCCAGTTCTCTTTTGCGGAGCCGTAGATGGTGGGGAAGTTCAGCTGTTCCTCTGTCGCATCCAGATTAAACATGAGTTCAAACACCGCCTCCTGCACCTCGTCGGGACGACAATTCGGCTTGTCCACTTTGTTGATGACAACGATAGGTTTTAAGTTCAGTTGCAACGCTTTTTGCAGGACAAAACGTGTCTGTGGCATAGGCCCCTCAAAGGCATCTACCAGAAGCAGACAGCCGTCTGCCATATTAAGCACCCGTTCTACTTCTCCGCCAAAGTCAGCGTGTCCGGGCGTGTCAATGATGTTTATCTTGTAATCTTTATAAGAGATAGAAACGTTTTTCGACAGAATAGTGATTCCGCGTTCGCGTTCCAGGTCGTTGTTATCCAGAATGAGGTCGGTTGTAACCTGATTGTCGCGAAAGAGTTTGCCCGCGAAAAGCATCTTATCTACCAGCGTCGTCTTGCCGTGATCTACGTGGGCTATGATAGCTATATTTCTTATATCCTGCATGGAATTGGTTTTATATTGTGCTTATAATAAAGTGCGCAAAGGTACACCTTTTTATTAGTTATTAGTTATGAGAGTGTAGTTTATTAGTGAATAACGAATAGTGAATAGTGAATAATTGAGAATTGAGAATTGAGAATAATGTAGGGTGCATCCCTGTGTGGTTGCCCTAACGAATAGTGAATAGTGATTAATTGAG
>JAISXJ010000199.1 GCA_031270565.1 Prevotellaceae bacterium | reverse complement strand
TTATTCTTTTCATGTTATTATTTATTTACACGTTCAAAAATCCACAATGACGGTTGCATTATATCGGTTCTAAGACCATGCAAATACTCTATCCTGATTTTATTTTTCTCGGCATCTATAAACAGGCAACTGTAAATATGCGTGCTGGTTTCCTCTTTTATATTGTCATAATAGATGTATAAGGAATCTGATTTCAATTCATACGTTTTAGACCTTTCGTCGATGTTGTCGCTGTTATAATAATATTTTACCGTTCCGTCCGGGAAAAATTCCCAAACCCTGTAATAATTCACAGCATGGATAAGATTATAATCCCACGCATCATTTTCTTCGATTACTTTCCATTTACCATTGATTGATGAGACGGTTACATTTTCTTCCGAGCAGGCCACGCCCATGCTTAGAGCAAGCACGGCGATTAAAAATTTCAGCGTTTTCATTTTTGTTCTCCTTTCTTTATTTCGTTAAAATCATTCGTTTTGTATCAATAACTTGGTTATCTGCAATTAAAGAATAAAGATACATTCCTGCACTGTAACTTTTTCCATTAATTACAAATTTAGCGTTTCCTCTTTCAGCAATAACCGTCTGCGACAGTTGTTTGCCGTTCATATCATAGACGCACAAAAGCGCGTTACTCACCGTTTGAGGCAAATAAAATCCAATTTCTGTATTTTCATTAAACGGATTTGGTGCATTTTGGTATAGTTCGGCTGGCGCATACTGTCCTGCCGGTTCTGTCAGTGCAGGAGCGTTGCTTTGCTGCGGCATTACAGCAAGCTGCTTTTGCAACTGTTCAATAGAGGTCTGTTGTTGTTGAACAACTTTTAGCAGCATAGGCACAAGGCTTGTGTAGTCAATGCCCAGATAGCCGTCGCCGCCTTCATAAACGATGTCGGGATAGATTTTTTGCACTTCCTGTGCAATCAGTCCGTAGCGTTTGTTGGTAAAAAACGGCGTGTCCTCTTTGTAGCGCTTCACCTGATAGTGAACGATATTGTCATTTTCATCGGTACTGTCCACATCTATCAACATCTGCTGTAGTTGATACTCCACAGGACGCAGTTTCAACAGTTTGCTTATGGCGTCTCTCACGTCAATGTTTTGCACATTCTGTTTCAAGCGGCTGTCGCTTGGCGCTACCACTGTAGCCGTCAGTGTGCCGTTAGTAACAATGGAGTTGCCGTTAAGGTATCCTGCCCATGTGCCGGTAAAGGTGTCTTCGGAGTTCCCGATCCCAGCATATAAACCTGTGCCTAAGGTTCCATTTATCATACCTGATAAGCCATAGCATATAGAAGCAAAGGGACCTCCACCTACCAAGCCTCGCACTCCAATGCCAACACTTGGGCAGCCACCAGATTCGTTATACCCCGATTCCGAATGGATACCAATAGTTTTTGGACCTGATGTACAAGATACTGTTCTGACGTAAATACCATACCGCGTTCCCGATGGTCCGCTATTATACACTGAAAGTCCATAGGAATTATAACCCTTAATATCAACAATAGAGTTAGAATTGCCAAGCGAACCAACAGCCAATTTTGATAGGATAGTGCCTGTTGCATTGTTTCCTACCATCGTATAGCCGTTGTTCTGAACAATGACCTGTGCAGAAAGTACAACTGCACAAATACACAAAAGAGAAGAAAAAAGAAGTTTTTTCATAATAAATGAGTTTTTAGAGATTACAAATTGAATTAAATTTTATAATTATCAACAAATATCGTGCCAAAAATATAGAAAAATGGATTATCTGTCAAAAAATACATTATTCTGAAATATTTTATGTCTTACTAATGGGACAATGCTAAATGGGGGCGCTAAAAAAACAAAGAGACCACCTTTTGCAAGGCAGTCTCCTTTCATAAAAATATCTAACGCTTATTTTTCAATAAACGCAATAGTGTCTCCTTTTTTAACTACGGCGCCCTGTTCGGCGACTGCTTCTACGATTTTTCCTGAAAAGAGAGCCGATACAATTTCCAAACCATTACCCGGCGTCTGTATGGCACACAGCCACTCGCCGACATTGTAATCGGTACCCGGCGCGGGCTTTACGGAACGGTCTTCAAAATCAAACTCCCACATCACACGTCCGCTGACGGGCGCTGTTACGGGTTCTGCATTGGGATGGCGCAAGGCACGCAGGTCGGGAATCTGAACGGCGCCGCCTGCAGCGCTGTATTTTTTCTCCATCTCGGCTTGCAATTCAGCATTAAAGCGTTTTTTAGCTTCACCCGATTTGTATTCGCGATACTGTTTTTCGTGCATGGCAAACTCAAAGAGTTCTTCATCATCCTGACCGCGCTCCCAGCCAAGCTCTTCCATCTGTTTGATAAACTTCGGCAACTCATCGGGATAATTATCCTGAGGATTACCTTCAAAGAATGTAAGATTCTTGGAATGGGCAAGGTCGATAAGTTCTTTGTCCAATTTTCCGGGCAACTTTCCTGCCTTGCCAAGAATCATATCCCATGTATTGTTGTCAATCATCGTCCAGCGATTTTGACCTTTGCTCATAGCGAAAACGTTCATCAGGGCAACATTTTTTACGTACTGACTGAATGGCGTTACCAGTGGCGGATTGCCGAGTTTAGGCCAGATGTAGGACACCTCGTCAAAGAGCTGTACCAGCAGGTCATCTTCACTGAGTTCGGCTTTACCCTGCGCCTTGAGATTTCCGTTGATAGCGGCGTGTACGCCTTTCAGGTCAGCCATCAGCGACCCCATCATACCACCCGGCAGACCGCAACCCACCAGAAGCGATGACATAAAGCGGTTGCGCGGGTCAATGAAGTAACCAAGAAAATCATCAATGAAACTTTGCGTCAGGCTACGCGCTTCCATATAGGCTTTCATATTGATTTCGGGAACAATGAAACCGGCGTCTTTCAACATCGCCTGAATGGTGATAACATCCGGATGCACCATACCCCACGAAAGCGGCTCCATAGCTACATCCAGAAAATCAACGCCTGCGTTGGCTACTTCGAGCATCGAAGCTACCGAAAATCCCGGTCCTGTGTGTCCGTGATACTGCACAACAATATCGGGATGTTTTTCTTTAATGGCTTTTACAATCTTCCCCTGCATCGTCGGACGACCGATACCTGCCATATCTTTCAGACAAATCTCTTCGGCTCCTTCGGCAATCAGCTGTTCTGCCATATTGATATAATATTCTGCCGTGTGCACTTGAGAGTAGGTGATACACATAGTAGCCTGAGCGGTCATACCGGCGGCTTTTGCCCAGCGAATAGAGGCGGCAATATTCCGCACATCGTTTAGTCCGCAAAAAATACGGGTGATGTCCACTCCCTGAGCGTGTTTCACCTTGTACATCAGCGCACGAACATCCGCCGGAACGGGATTCATACGGATAGCGTTCAAGCCGCGGTCAAGCATGTGGGTTTTGATGCCCACTTCGTTGAATGGCTTGGTAAAGGCGCGTACTGCGGGGTTAGGGTTTTCGCCATAGAGCAAATTAACCTGCTCTGCAGCGCCTCCATTGGTCTCAACACGAGCAAAACAACCCATGTCAATAATTACGGGGGCAATTTTTTCCAATTGGTCTTTGCGTGGCACATATTTCCCCGACGATTGCCACATATCGCGGTAAACAAGACTGAATTTAATCTCTTTTTTCATACTATTAGGAATTGAGGTGTTCTTTAATTATTTATGCCGCAAAGATATAATTTTTCCACCAGCCGAACAATTTTTTACAGTGAAATATTAAATGGAAGCGCCATAAAAAAGATTTAGCCGAGAATAGAGATAACCCGTTTCAATTTTTCGATAAACAAATCTATCTCCTTCATCGTGTTGTAGAGGGCAAAAGAGATGCGTGCCGTGCCTGAAACACCAAGCGACTCCACCAGCGGTTGAGCACAGTGATGCCCCGTACGGATGGCAATGCCGACTTTGTCAAGCAACGTACCCAAATCGAAATGATGAATGTTCCCCACTTGAAAGGATATTACACCGCTGCGCTGTTTGGGATTCCCAAAAATTTTCATACCCTCAATTTCGTTCATTTTGGACAGCGCATAACGGGTCAGTTCCGCCTCATGAGCAGCGATGGCGGCAAGACCGATGCGTTCAACATAGGCGATAGCCTCCGCCAATGCCACCGAACCTATGTAATCCGGCGTGCCTGCCTCAAACTTGTAGGGCAGAGCATTAAACGTTGTTCCCTGAAAACTCACACGCTCTATCATCTCGCCGCCACCCTGATACGGTGGAAGCCTGTCGAGCCATTCGGTTTTGCCGTAAAGCGCTCCAATCCCTGTCGGGGCATAGAGTTTATGTCCCGAAAAGGCATAGAAATCTGCATCTAATGCCTGCACATCCACTTGTTGATGCGCAACAGCCTGAGCGCCGTCAATCAACACCGGCACGCCGTAATGGTGTGCCATAGCAATGATTTGCGCCACAGGATTGACACTCCCCAACACATTTGAGACGTGTGAGACAGCAACAAGTCTGGTGCGGTCGGTAAGAAGATGACTGTAACGGTCGAGATTAAGGTCGCCATTTGGGTCTATGGGAATTATCTTTAACGTCAATCCGGCACGTTGAGCAGCCATTTGCCAGGGGACAATGTTGGAATGATGCTCCATTTGGCTGATGATAATCTCATCGCCTGCTGCACAAAACTGCGCAAAACAGTCTGCTACCAAATTAACAGCCTCAGTTGTTCCTCTGGTAAAAATAATTTCCCGTGCATCAGTAGCGTGCAGAAAGTCAGCCACTGTGCAACGCGCCTGTTCGTGCGCCTCTGTAGCTAACCGGCTCAGATGATGCACGCCACGATGAATATTGGCATTTTGGGTGAAATATAATTCTGCCATCTTATTGACCACGCAACGCGGTTTTTGGGTGGTGGCGGCATTATCAAAATAGACAAGCGGATTCCCGAAAATAGTTTGTTGGAGTATCGGAAAATCGGTACGTATAGCAGTAGTATCTATCATTACAAATTAATTATGAATTGTCTTTAATATTCTCGTCTGACAGTGTCGCAGTCGTTCTGCAACTGATGCTTTAATGTGTCAAGCGAATCAAATTTTTGTTCGTCGCGCAAACGTGCCGTTAAGTTTACGACAAGCGTTTCGCCATATAAATCGCCTGAAAAATCCAATAAATGCACCTCCACAGACAGCTGTTTACCGCCAACTGTGGGACGCATACCAATATTCAACATGCCTCTGTAGAATCTGTTTTTTAATTCCACACGAACGGCATATACGCCATTCTTAGGGATTAATTTCTGTGGCGAGATACACAGATTGGCTGTAGGAAATCCGATAGTCCGTCCTGTTTTTTCACCGTCAACAACTGAACCAACAAGCTGATATTTATATCCTAATAACCGATTGGCAGTTGAAATATCTCCGGCATCCAACAGTTGACGAATGGAGGACGAACTCACAAAAAAATCTCCCTCACGCCTCTCAGAACAGGCGCTTACCCTGATTCCGACTTCCTGGCCAAACAGTCTGTAATCATTAAACGTTGCCCGACGGTCTGACCCGAAGTGGTGGTTATACCCCACCAGCAACTGCCGTACCCGATAACGTTGTTGAAGCATCGTCATAAACTCTTTTGATGTCAGTTTGGCGATGGGCGCATTGAAATCAAGCAGCAGACAATGCTTTATGCCGACACACTCAAATCGTGTCAACTTCTCCTCCGGCGGCGAGAGTAGGGGAGTAGAATGTTCGGGATGAAAAAATTCGGAAGGGCGATTGGCAAAACTCACCACCAACGGCAACAGTCCATTCGTTGCGGACGCCATTTTGAGTTGTTCAAGCAAATATTGATGTCCCAAATGCACCCCATCAAAAAAACCGATAGTAGCAAAGGTGTCGCATTCCGGGCGACAGGTATCTGAAAGTATTTTCACAATTTTTTCTGTTGTGTTTTATCCGTCTGTTTATTTTATGTTGCTGTTTTTCTCAATTCCTGTAAAAATTAAAAGCGCCCCGTCATACCGTAAGAACTTGTATTCTATACGTGTTGTTGGGGTATAATTATGGGTTGAAAATAAAGCTCAAAGGTAAGATTTTTCCTGCAATTTTTTGGCTAAATCTTTTTGAGGTTAATTCTTTTTTTGAGGTGCTATGAAAAATATCCGGCAGATCGGTAGAGGAAAAAATCTTTGTTGTTTGTTCCGTAGTTGGCGGAGTAGAAACGTTGCATTTTTCCGTTGAGCCTC
>JAISXJ010000186.1 GCA_031270565.1 Prevotellaceae bacterium | reverse complement strand
CCTTGAATACAAGGAGTTAAGGCGAATACGGGGGGGGGCTTTTGTAACGAACTTACTTTTAGCCGGTTAAACCGTCTAATCTGCAAAAATGGTAAATATAGAATCCCAGATGTAAGCATTGTTTTGTATTGATTTTAGATGTGTACAATATCGGCGGCAAAGATAATACTTTTTTAGTGAATAACGAATAGTGCATAGTGAATAATGTGCGCTATTAGCCGTTTACGGCTTCAATATCAATAGAAAAAAACGGCTTTAAGCAGGCGTTTTTGCCCGTTAGGGCATATACTTTTATAGTGATTCACTCCACCAGTCCTGCCTTTCAGGCAGTGGATAGGAGGGCGTCGTTTTCCGCAGGTCGCTGACCTGCGGTTATGAAAATTCTGCCTTGCAGGCAGTCTGGGAAGCCAAAGGCAGGACTTTTTATCGTTTTCTAAAGACACTCTAAACTCTAAACTCTAAACTCTAAACTCTAATAACTACACTCTAAAAGAAGTATCTTTGCCGGCATAACGTATGTTCGTTTTATTATTCTGATTGAAACTGTTATCTATATGTCATTTATTAAAATATTCTTCATTCCCTGCATCGCCGGTCTGCTTGTCGCCTGCAACGGCGGACAAAAAAGCGATTCCAATATGCCGGAAGCCGATTCTACGCTCTTGGTCAGTTACGCTAAAGGATTCAGCGTTGATTATTTCGACAATTATAAGCGCGTTACAGTCATCAATCACTGGGAGCAGACGGAACGGCAAACCCGTTACTATCTGGTGAATGATACTGCCGTTGCCACCCCTGCCGATGGTCGGAAAATTTCTGTTCCGCTTCGTTCCGTCGGCATTACTTCCTGTACCCATATAGAGCCGTTTGCGCTTCTGGGAGAGATTGGGCGTATCACAGGCGTCTGTTTGCCGCATCTGATTTACAACGACAGGATTAATCTCAGTTATGAGGAGAGGCAAATTGTTAATCTGGGCGATCCCTACAATCTCAATATAGAGCAGATAATCCGGCTCTATCCCGACGGCTTGATGCTCTCAAGCGATGCCGGTCCGGCAGAGCAGGAAAAACGGCTTATGGCAGCCGGAACCGTTTTGCTATATAATAATGAGTGGCGCGAGCCGTCGGTCTTGGGACGGGCGGAATGGATTAAGTTTATTGGCGTCTTTTTTGGTAAGGAGGCGCTCGCCGGCGCCCTGTTTTCCCAAATGGAAGCCCGTTACAATGCAGCCAAAGCCATTGCTCAAGCCTGCGATTCGTTGCCGACCGTTTTCTGCGGCAGCAATTTCAAAGGAACATGGTATATGCCGGGGGGGAATGGATATATGGGGCAATTCTTTGCAGATGCGGGCGGGAATTATATCTATGCGTCCAATCCGTCGTCGGAGAGTCTTCCGTTGAGTTTTGAGACGGCGCTTCACGACTGCGCCCGTGCGGATGTCTGGCTCAATGCGCCGGTTGCCTCATTGAGCGAACTCTATCAGCTTGACAGCCGGCATCAACTCTTCAAGGCAGCGCAAGAAGGCAACGTCTTTGCTCTTTTGCGCCGCACGAAAAAGAACGGCGCCAACGATTTCTGGGAAAGCGCCATTGCACATCCCGATATTGTGCTTAAAGATTTTATCTGGGCGCTGCACTCCGACCTTTTGCCGGATTATCAGCCGGTCTATATCTTGCGTCTGGCGAATTAGTTTTCCCCCGTTCCGGCTTCCGTCAAGGGGCTTAAAGGCATTTTGATAAAGAATGTTGTGCCTGTCCCCGGTTCTGTCCGGAACGTTATTTCGCTGCCGCAGGCAATCAGAATGTTTTTCACGATACTTAATCCTAATCCCATACCGCTGCTTTTGGTGGTGAAGTTGGGGTTAAAAAGCCTTTTGGCAACAGCCGGAGAGATACCCGAACCGTTATCACTAATGGCGATAAGAATGTGTTGGCTGTCGCAGGTAAGCATTACATCAATCTTCCCCTGCCGACCGGACGGAATCGCCTGAATGGAATTGTTGAGAATGTTGTTGAATACCTGCGTCATCTGATTGCCGTCTGCCATAACATAAGCCTCAGGTACTGCCGCATGACAGGAGATGTTTACACCCGTATTGTTGAACTTGAAGAGTTCAATAACCGAAAAGAGCTTTTGTATGATGTCTATTCTTTCCGGTTTGGCTGTCGGCATTTTTGCAAAGTTGGAAAATGCCGAAGCAATGCGCGAAAGGTTGTCAATCTGCTCCACCAGCACGTGCGATATGTGGTCGAAATAGCTGTCAAATTCTTCGGGACGCAGCTGTTTTGTGCGTTGCAGCTGTTGAATGGAGAGGCGCATCGGCGTAAGAGGATTTTTAATTTCGTGGGCAATTTGCTGTGCCACTTCCCGCCACACCAAATCACGTTCATTGGCTGCCAATAATTTGGCGCTCTGAGCCAGTTCGTCCACCATTTTGTTGTATTGCTGTACTAATTTCCAAATTTCGGTGTGTTTATCGTCATACAGGTATTCAATTTTTTCATTCTTCTTATTTAACGAAACCGAACGCAATTTTTCCTCAATGTCGCGAATGGGAACGCTCAAACGGACGCTGAACCACCGGCTAAACAGAGATGTAGCGATTAGAATGGCAATATAAATATTTATCAGAATGGCAATGAATGTGAGCAGTCTCATTTGCAGTTCCATCAGGCTGAAAAACGAAGGAACAGCCACATAAGCCACTGTCTCATTCCCATTCCAAATGGCTTGATATGCCGAAAGGTACGACAGTGAGCCGATATTTTCGGATATGGTAACCGTTGAGGCATGCTGTATGGGAAGCGGCTGGGGGTTCATCAGCGTGGAAGTCAGTCCCTGTGTGAAGATATAGGTGCGCGACGTAGCCAGCAATACGCCATCGGGATTGTAAACGTGCAGGTCGGTTTCGTACCTCTGACAAAGCCTCTCCACTGTTTTTTCCAGATTGACAATCTGTTCATCGGACAGTTGTGCGGTGGCATTGTCGCTAAAAAAATCCTGTAACTCTTTTGTGATATACTGCGATTTGCTTTCGAGGCTTGCAGTTTGATTCTTACTGTACTGCTGATAGGTGAAAAATATCAGCGCCACAAGTATTATCAGCATGCTGACAGCTATAAGAATGGAAAAAGTGCGTTGAATATCGTCCGCAAAACTTTTGCGTGGCGCATCATCTTTTGAAAAGGAACGCACCAGACCGTCGGCAAGAAGCATCAAAACAACGAGCAGCAGAAAAATCCACGTAAACAGTAATATGAACGACGCAAGCCGGTTGGGCTGCTCCACGCTGACCACCACATGGACGCTATCGGGATAGGAATAGACAAAATGCTGATACCCGTTTTCGTAGAGAAAGTTAAAGGCAGCAGCAGATATGCGGGGATTGTCCAACTCAACGGGATAATGATACGTGCCGGTGAAGGATTGCAGCCGACAGTTTACATATTTTGCCGAAGAATAGAGCCTGTTTATGGTGTTTGTCCGGCTTTCAAAGATAGCGTCGGGATAGCTGTAGTTGGCAACTTTGTGTTGCTCAACAAGACTGTCTGTCTGCCATGCCAGATTGTTGGCTATCACACGAACACTCTCCCGCTGTTTTCTGCTTTGACTGTAAAAAGCATAACAACTGATTAATATCGTGTAAACGGACACCAGCAACAGCGCCGAATTAAACGACAGATGCTGCGATTTTCTTTTACAGGAAACATAATCGGTAATAAGAATGATAACGCTGTAAAAAAGCGACAGCCCGACAAAATGACTGTTTTTATAACATATAAAAAAGACGATCCACACCACGCCGACAAGGACGTCGCTTAGAAGGATTTTGCCGGTCGGCAAAGCCGGTCGGAGCAGCGGTATCAGTCGCAGACGAAACAGAACGAACAGTAGAAACAACGTCAACAACAACAACAATGCCAGCTGTGACAGCAGTCGATGATGTTGTGGAGGAATAAAAAACACGTCCAGCGTGGAATTATATACAAGCCCGTGAAAGATGTAAAGAAATATGCCGAAAAAGACAATACTCACTGTTTGAATACCGAACAGTAGCCATTGCGGAGATATAATAGCGGTTATCCGGCTGATGTTTACCTTTCGGAACAGGCATATAACAACCACCGTCAGCAGGACGACCAGCATTGCCAGATGTCCCAGCGAGGGCAGCCATTTTGAAGCAAAATAAATCGGCTGAAACAGTGAAATATCCGACACCGCGGACGGTATGTGCAGAAATAATACGCCGTAGGGCAAGGCAATAAACGTCAGCGCCGCGATGCTGTAGTGGGATATGGCAATTTTTTTTACGCCGAACAGGTCATTATTCAGCCGGAGAAACAACAGACAGTAAAACAGTAGCGCCAACGCCCAAAAGAGTACGTCAAGATGAAGAATAAGCGGGTCTGAGGCTGTATTGACGGTTTTGGTCAGCGAAAAAAGGGCGGTATTGTTGGTGGAATAGACCGTAGTAGGAAGATTGCTGCTGCAAGACGTCACTGTCAGATGTTTATTGACCCAGAAGCCTTGTGCAAAGTCATTTGTAACATACAAATTATTAATGTCATATACATTTTTAATTTTTATCAGCGCCAGAACGGTGGCATTGCCCGCCTGTTTCGATTTCAGTACGCACGTGGCATTATTCAGTTCAACAAAAGCTTCCTGAGGCAACTCCTGAAGATTTAACTGCGAAATATCCACGTGATTATCCGACCAGAAAATAAGCCTGTCATCCTGAATAACATAATAGCTGATGTCGTTTTTGTTGAGCGTTTGCAGGTTGATTTTGCGGAGGTTGAGTTTGGTTTGATGCGCCTCATCGGAGATAAATTGACAGAGTTTTTCAATGTTTAGTTCCGCCAGATGCTCCTTTTGGTGGAGTTTGCGGGAGAGGCGCCGGACGGCAAAGGAGGCATCTTCACGCACATAAAACTGATCGCATACGATACCGCCAAACAGGGTAATGACCAGTCCCCAGAGTATGATTTTTGTACCGGTTTTTTGCTGCAAAAAGGATTTCATCTGATTCGGATTAAAGGGGTTGTTTTATTCTGCGAAATTAGGCAAAAAGAATTACAAACCGTACCGGGCGGAAATAAGGTTAACTCTTTTTTTGAGGCGCTATGAAAAAAAGTTTTGGGGCGAACCTGTGTGTTCGCCCGCAAAGCAAAAATATTTTTCATTTTCCATTGTTTATAAAAAAAAGACTTATCTTTGCCGCCGAAATAAAAACAGAAAAAATTATAGAATATGATTTATATCAGATAATAGACTATTAGACATATAAAATAGCGTTTAACGCACATTCTTGCTCTGAAAAATTCGACACTTTGCAGAAAATCAAGAATAAGTTAAACCGCAGCAATGCGGATTTGCTTATTTGATTTTCAGGTCGTCGAATACCTCAGAGCGGATATAGTGAATCCGCTCTTTTTTTTGTCTAAAAACTAACCACATACCGGCATAATAACCGGCTTTAAACAAACAAAAAACTAATTTATTAATTCAATTTCTTATGAAACTCAAAACATTTCTTTTCGCTGCTTTCGTAGCAGCATTTTTAAGCGGCGCCAATTATGCTGCGGCGCAGGTAACTATGGGTGGCGGCGACCCGCCCAAAGCAGGAACTATCCTTGACTTGAACAGCACAACTAAAGGTGGGTTGCTGCTCTCAAACGTGGCGCTCACCGACCTGAACACCATTCCTGTCGGTTTTCCCGGCATCAACAGCTCCGGCGATGTAAATGACGATGTAAAGGCAAAACTCACCGGCGCTATCGTTTACAACATTGATCCAAAATTCTGTCTGGGTGTCTATGTCTGGAATGGAAACAAATGGCTCAAGGTTGATAAGGATTATCAGGTTAAAGCTGCCAAAGTAGCAACCCTTGATATTCCTGCTATTACAGATTATTATAAAGATTTCGTTCCGGAAAATAAAGCGCTTACATTTAAGGTCGAAACGCCCGGAGACGCACAGTTTTACCACTGGTATGCAGATAATACATATCTTACAACAACCACAGCGCCGGAATATACTACATCCCCTTTTCTCTTAGGCAGCCATACGATGAAAGTGGTGCTTGACAACTGTCTCTCGCTTTCTGAGCCTAATACTGTTCCTTTTACCATACGGGTATCGCCTGCAACTATCAAAGTTAACACATCGGAATATATCCGCATTTATGGCAACAACATTTTTACGTATGCACCAACCAGCGACTACGAACAGAATGGTTTAGTGGCGCATTATGACGGTATCAACAATGAGGGAAATGGAGACGAAAACCATAATTTCACTGCCACCACATGGACTGATTTATCCGGCAAGGAGAATCATTTGACAAAAAGTAATAGTGAAGGCTCTTTTGATGCAGCAGGTTTTACTATTAAGAGCAAAAATAATTATTGGATAAAAGCCCACCCTGTTGCTAGTATACCGACTGGAAACAGCAGCTTTACCGCTGAAATGCGATATAAAATTGCAGGAGCTTTTCCGAATAATATGACAGGAGGGTTGTGTACTGTTTCTTGGGGATATGGTAGCAATAATCAAGCCAGCTGTATCGGATTTGAAGTCTCATCCTCATTCTCACATGCGTTTTTTGGTAACGATATTGACTGGAGTTACCCCGGTGCATATTCTACTCCTAATACGCTGAGCGTTACCTATACAGCCGGAACAGGTACCACTCATCAAGCAACCGCAAGAAAAGCCTACGCAAATGCAAATGTCTTATCAGTTACATCTGGCAATTACGGGGCGAATCCTGCCATCCCTACCGGATACCCGTTAATTATTGGGAACTCTCCTTATGGAGTGACCGTGACCGCTTATGGCGATAATACCAACCTGCATCTGCAGTCGGTGCGTATTTATAACAAGGTTTTAGAAAAGGAGAAGATTGACGCCAATTTTGCTGTGGATGAGAAGCGTTTTATTAAGCTTCCTACTGTTACGGTGGGCGGACAGTCGTGTACGGATGTAGCTATTCTGTCGCCACACATTCTGACCTGCAAAGCTCCGCAAATAGCTGCTACTGGAGAAGTAGTGGTTACAGTAACGGGAGATGGTGTTTCATCCACGCTGAATCTGAATCATGGTGAACTTAAATACGTACCATAACTGAATGTGTATTCAGGCAAAAGCGAAAAGCCTCCGGAAACGGGGGCTTTTTGTTTTCAGGGCTAAGGGGCATGACGGATTTACTGTTTGCACCTTCGTAATTGTTACTGGGGGGCTTCTAAGAATTAGATTTTTCAAGGCTTGCCATTGAGGTAAAAGCGGAGTTTACTAACGAAAATGAGCATTTTACCGAAAGAGCGTAACGCAGAAAAAGCAATTTTTAGAAGTTCCCCACTAAGAAACGCTACTTCAGGAGTGATATGCTACGCTTTACAAACTCCGTCAATGATTTGCCTTTGAGCATATTGTTTGCCAGCAAAGCCAAATCTATCAACTGTTTTACCTGCGGCTGTTTGACGGCGAAATCGGCATAAACAGCTTTCTTTTTCTCCGCAAGGTCTGACAGGCTTCTGTCAAGTTCCGACAATTCTTCTTTTTCGGCAACGGGAATTTCATCCTCTTTTTTGTCTTTGTGCGCTTCTTTGAGGGCGGCGCGGCGTTGCTCTTTTTCGGCAATCTCGGAGACAAAAGGCGCGATTTGGTCGTTGCAAAGGGTCTCGCTCTCCTTCAAAATAGCGTCAATCAACGGATGCGCCGTGTTGAGCGCCAGATTATAGCTGTCCGGCATTTCACCATAGAAACTCATCATCGGATTGCCGCCTATTGCCGACATGTCTTTCATACGACGCATAAACTCATTTTGCGTAATGACAATCGGCTGCAACTCGGACGTTGTCTGCTCGACGGTAACTAAAAATTCCACTTTGTTCATCGCCGGCAACTGTGAGGAAAAAATGGCAGTAATGGCAGTCAACTGTTCGGCTGTCAATGTATGTCCCGCCGGCGACTCATTCTTGACAATCAGTTTGTCAATCACGTCGCTGTCCACGCGGACAAAGCGATTTTTTTCATTTTTCTGTTCCAGTTGACTAATCCAGTGCACATCCAACTGCCCGTCAAAGAGCAGTACATCGTAACCTTTGGCTTGCGCTGCCTCGATGTAAGCGTGCTGCGCGTCGGTATCGGTGGCATAGAGATAGATGAGCGAGCCGTCCTTGTCCGTTTGTTCTCCCGAAATCAGCTCTTTATATTCTTTGAGCGTAAAGGCTTTACCGTCCACGTTCCTAAAGAGCGCAAAATCAACAGCGCGGTCATAGAATTTCTCTTCCGAGAGCATGCCATAGACGATGAATACTTTGAGTGCGTCCCATTTTTCTTCAAACTGGGCGCGGTCGTTTTTAAATATTTCATGCAATCTGTCGGCAACTTTTTTGGTGATGTGCGCCGAAATCTTTTTAACATTCTGGTCGCTTTGCAGATAACTGCGGCTGACATTCAGCGGAATATCGGGCGAATCCAACACACCGTGCAGCAGGGTCAGAAAGTCGGGGACGATGCCCTCAACCGAATCGGTAACAAACACCTGATTGCAGAAAAGCTGTATTTTGTTTCGTTGCAACTCCATGTTATTCTTGATGCGCGGAAAATAGAGTATGCCGGTCAGGTTAAAGGGGTAATCCACGTTCAGATGAATGTGAAAGAGCGGGGCTTCGGTGTAGGGATAGAGTTCCTGATAAAATGCCTCGTAATCCTGCTCGGTGAGGTCTGCCGGCTTTTTTGTCCATGCCGGCTCGGTGTTGTTGATGATGTTAAGCGTCTCCGTTTCCACCTCCTTGCCGTCTTTCCACTCCTTTTTATTGCCAAAGGCAATCGGCACAGGCAGGAATTTGCAATATTTATGCAGCAGCGTACTGATGCGCTGTTCTTCGAGAAATTCTTTGTTGTCGTCATCAATATGCAGAATGATTTCCGTGCCGCGCTCGGCTTTTGCGCACTCTTCAAGAGTAAATTCGGGCGAGCCGTCGCATGTCCAGTGTTGCGCGGGCGAGCCGTCTATCCACGATTTTGTCCGTATCTCAACCTTTTCAGCCACCATAAAAGCGGAATAGAACCCTAAGCCAAAATGCCCGATAATGGCATTGGCATTGTCCTTATACTTGTCGAGAAATTCGGTAGCTCCAGAAAAAGCAATCTGGTTGATGAATTTCACTATCTCATCCGCCGTCATGCCGATACCGTTGTCGGAAACGGTCAGCGTCTTTTTCTTTGCATCGAGTTTTACGTGAATGGTTGTGTCGCCGATTTCGCCGTTAAATTCTCCGGCGGAGGCTAATGTTTTGAGTTTCTGGGTGGCATCCACTGCGTTGGATATCAGTTCGCGCAGAAAAATTTCGTGGTCGGAGTATAAAAATTTTTTTATCACCGGAAAAATATTATCCGTAGTTACTCCAATAGTTCCTTTTGCCATAGTCATGTTTAATTTAATAATTCTGTAATTTGATTGTTACATAATTGATATATAAAAATTGTAGTTTTGCCGACGGAACAGACAAAAAGAGTGCCGAATCTTTTTTACTGTCATTTTGACAGCAACTAATAAGCTATCTAAGGGGGGGGCTAAAATAAATTTGCATACTTTATCTGTAAACAACTCCTAAGATTCTGTTATTATGGATTGTTTTTTGGCACTCCAAGCGTCCGAAGGGTAGCGTTACAAAATTTTTTTAAACGGAAATATTTTGTGATAATTTCCTGTTTTTGAGGGAATATAACAAATGGTTTTCAAGATGCTGTTATTAAAAACATAAAAAATGTTATTATAACAACCATTGATATGATTTTTTGTTGTACCTTTGCAATCTTTCTCTATAATGTTTTCATTAAAGGTATCAGTTATTTATGAAAAAAATATGTATTACCGCAGTTATTGCGACAGTTTCGTTTGGGGCGGTTTACGCTCAAACAACTCCTAATGAGTCAGAAATTCCGGCTTATACAAATTCCGAACAGTTATCGGTGTCAGATTCCATTCAGGAATCTTATCTGAAAATGCAGGAGGATTTTTTGCTGTCGAATTTCGATGCGAATTTTGACCTTGATTTTGACGATGATAATGTGTCGGCACAGCAAGTCATTTCGGGTTTGCTCGGTTCTAATGTTGATGTGTACTACCGTCAAACGGCTTTTTCGCTGTCGCCTGCGCGGTTTCGTTTGCGCGGCTACAATAACGAATATCAGAAAACTTACATTAACGGTATATATTTCAATGGTTTAGAGAGAGGTAATTTTAATTTTTCGTCTTTGGGCGGATTAAATTACGCTACGCGAAACAAAGAAATTACGCGCGGAATGGAAAGCAATGGCTACACTTTCGGCAACATCGGCACAAGCACCAATATTGATGTACGCGCCTCGTCATTTGCCAAAGGGAACAACCTTTCCGCCGCGCTGACAAACCGCAATTACACCGGACGCATACAATACACATACGCTACGGGGCTCATGCCAAACGGTTGGGCTTTTATGGGGTCGCTCGTAACCCGTTATGCGCACGAAGGCATTGTGGAAGGCACTTTTTACAAGAGTGCAGGTTATTTTCTTGCGGCTGAAAAACGGATTGGCAACAACCACGTTATCCATTTTGCAACATTCGGCGCACCGACAGAAAGAGCGGGACAAAGCGCTGTTACAGGCGAAGTTTATGATTTGATAAACGGCAAAAATCCTTTGCGCGAAGAAAGATACGAGGGTTTTATTGAGGGCAGCAATGGTACCGGACTTTATCAAAAGGACAGAAGTTATTTTGCTCAAATCGGGCACTGGAACGAAAAAGGACGTTACTACAATCCTAACTGGGGTTGGCAGGACGGCGAAAAACGCAATTCGAGAATTGTTAGAAGTTTCGACCCGACAGCAATTTTAGATTATGAATGGAAAATTTCCGATAGTCAAAACTTAAAAGCGGGAGTGGCATTCCATTATTCAAAATACAGCAATTCGGTCATTCTAAGGTCGTCCGGCGCGTTAGACCAGCGTCCTGATTATTACCGAAATATGCCGAGTTCATTGCTTGACGGACATTTTTATCTTGACGCAAGTGGCGATCAGTATTTGAATTTACCTGACGGATTATTATCGCCTTATGAAAAATCTGTTGCCTTATGGAACAGCAAAGACCCGCTTGTAACGCAAGTAAACTGGCATGAAATATATCAGGCAAATTACAATAGCACAGACCCCACAACAAATGCGGCTTATGTGCTTCTGCGCCGCCATGACGATTTAATGGAAACGGCTTTTAATGCCAATTATAAAAATACGTTTAATGACAAACTGAAACTCACCGCAGGCATTGAAGCCAAACAGAGCAAAGGCATTCACTATGCAACGCTTGACGATATGCTTGCAGCAGAAAGATTTTATGATATAGACGCTTTTGCCGACAGAGATGCAACAGGGTCTTCCTCGTTGCCGGATAATCTTATTTCCGATTTTGCGAAAAATAATATAGACGGTCCCGATGTGTCATATAAGGGCGACAAAGTAAATTATGATTATGATATAAATCTGACGCACCTTGCCGCTTATGTTCAGAACGATTGGAGTTTTAGAAATCTGGAACTTTATTACGCTTTGCAAGCCACATACTCGCAATTCTACCGCTTCGGCAGAATGAAAAACGGACGCGCAGAACAGTTGAGCATTTGGACGAATGAAGATGTCATTTCCAAAGGCAAGGGGCGTGTAAAATGGTTTACAGACCCCGCATTTAAGGCAGGCGCTGTTTGGAAAATCAACGGCAGAAATATTATTACCGCCAATGTTCTGGCTGAAACGCAGGCGCCTGTAGCTTATAATTCATACATTTCGCAAAGGATAAAAGATACGCAGGTAGAAAATCTTGTTTCTGAAAAAGTTTTTACAGGTGATGTGAGTTATAATTTCTCATTCCCAAGAGTTTTAGGGCGCATTTCCGCTTTCTATACGGAAATTCTTGACGCCGTAGAACGCAATGGCTACTATGATGACGACTACCGCACATTTGTTAATGTTGCCATGTCGGGCATCAACAAACGGCACTGCGGCGTTGAAATGGGAATTTCGATTAAATTGAACCAAAATTTCACACTGGTTGCAGCAGGCACTTATTCCGATTTTTCTTATATGGAAGATGCCCGTATTACAATGAATGCTGAAAACGGTTCAAATTTGAACACAAAGGATAATATAAATGACGTAGATGTTTTGGGTGATGATTATTTTGACAAAGAAGATATTGCCAGAATAAAAGGTCTGAAAATTGCTGCCGGACCGCAAGCGGCAGGCAGTTTGGCGCTCAAATATTTCCACCCTAAAATGTGGTTTGCTGATATTACGCTCAACTATGTTGATAAAAACTATTTGAGCGTTGCGCCTTCGCGCTTTTCAACGGAAAACTACGGAAACGGAATAGAAGGCGACCCAAACCAATGGGGACGTTATGGCGCAGATGTAGAAATTAAAGATGTAGATGACCCAAGCGTAATACTTGGTTATAAACCCTCTGCCGCTCGCGAAATGCTTGGCACACAGGAAAAATTGCAGGGAGGATTTTTGCTTGACCTGTCTGTGGGAAAATTGATTTATCTCAAAAACAGAAAATCAATCAGCATCAATTTGAGCGTAAATAATCTGCTTAATACCGCTCTTATCACAGGCGGTTATCAACAGGGACGTATTCCTTGGGATGCAAAAAGCCATTCGCTTGCAACCAACTACGGCAAATATCCGAACAAATATTATTACGCCTACGGCACAAACTTTTTCTTGAATGTCGGGTATAAATTTTGATTTGGAATCAAGAGCCGTATCACAACAGTTCAAACAAATGATAAACGGATTAAAAACAACAATTTAATTTTGCAAATAACCAGCCAACAATCCTGATTCTTGGCTCTAATAAAAAAAATAATGAAAAAACTGTCATTAATATTACTTTCGGCTTTGGCGTTTGCTGCCTGTAAAGAATATGCTCCTGTTGCGCCGAACAACAAATCTGTAAGCGATGCAGAGACTGCGGCAACATACTCTATTGAGGCGCTGATTACTGAATTTGGCTCGGAAAAAGGCGATTTGCAGCCGGTGCGCCCAAACGACGGCGGAACAGGAATTTTTAGCATAGATACGATTCCTTCCGAGGAGAGTTGCGGCAAAGAAATTATTATCGCAGGGCGCGTAACATCTGACGATGCTCAGGGAAATTGTTATAAAACAATATTCATTCAAGATTTGAAAAATCCGGACTGGCATCTGAAAATTTCTATTGATGCATCGGGACTTTCCTCTTGGTTTCCGCTTGGACAGGTTATTGCCGTAAAATGCAACGGTTTGGCAATCGGCAAATATGCCGGTATGTTCCAACTCGGCATGCCTTTCTACAATGTTCCATCTATGGCAGACCCCAACAGAGCGGGCAAAATCGGCTACGAAGTAGGCAGAATTCCGTTGCCGGTGTTTATGACAAGTGTGGAACTGTACGGCAGCGCCGATGTAGCGGCGATTACTGTTGATACGCTCACCATTGCGCAAATAAACCAGTCAATAACGACCGACAGAAGTTTGCACGGACGTTTGATATGTATTAAAAATATTCATTTCAATCAAAAATCGCAGGGAAGCGCTTTGGCTGACGATTTAAAAATTTTTGCGCCAAGCACCTACGACCCTGCAAGAGGCTATAATATAGGCTTTCCTCAGTCGCGCGATATAGAGGACGGTACCGGCAGCTATCTGTCTGTTTCTACAAGTGAATATGCGCGGTTTTGCAATGTGAGAATTCCGGAAGAGGAATATGTTGGAACCGTTACCGCTATACTTGGACATTATCAGGATAAGTCTAACTATGCAGGTAGCGTGCAACTCACAATTCGTTCACTTGACGACTTGGATTTGTATGATAATGGACAAAAATGGAACCCGTGAATTAATTAACAATTTATAATTTACAATTTACAATTTACAATTATTTTAGTATGAAAAAAATCAAATTATTTTCAGTAATTGCTCTTGCAGCAATGTTCGTGGCTTGTACAAACACGCCCGAAGACCCGACATCCATAAAATTCACTTCGGCAAACAACGTTAACGTTGAGACCGGTGGCGAGTTAAATTTTGACGTAACGGTTAAAGTTATTAACCCGCAAGGAGATACAGAGTTTGCTTTTCAGAACTTGCCTGAGTGGGTTAGTAAAACAGAGGGCGACAACAAAGTTACTCTCTCAGGCGCTGCACCAGCAGAAGCAGGTGTATTTACTGTAACCGTTAAGGCAAGTAACAACAAAGAAAGCGTTACACAAACGTTGACTATCAACGTTGGCGGCGAAGTATCTACGGGCGATGGCGACGGCACAAAAGAGAGTCCGTATAATGTAGCGCAGACAATTGGTTTCTACACAGCAGGAACCGAAGCAGACAAAGACGGCGTTTGGGTAAAAGGGTATATCGTTGGCGGTATTATTTACGACCCAGCTACACCGGACAGTACTGATTATCAAACAACTTCTATTGATGGACCTGAAGACGTAGTTTTCGGCACAGATGTTCGCAATACCGCTGTATTGATTGCAGACTCGCAAGACGAAACAGATTACACAAATTGTGTAGCAGTTAATCTTCCAAGCGGCAATATTCGCAACATTGTAAATTTGCGCAGCAATACAGGTAATCTCAAAAAAATGCTTGCTGTTAAAGGCAATCTGGCTCGCTATTTTGCAGTGCCGGGCGTAAGAGATTTAACAGACTTTGACTTGGAAGGCTACGTTGCTCCAACCACTCCCGACGTACCTGTTTATGCCTCAAAATTTTTAGAAGAATCTTTGGGGGATGCTACAAGTTTTGATAAATTTACAGCAGTAAGCGTTTCCGGCGCAGAGGTTTGGAATCTGAATAGTAGCTATGTTTGCACACAAATTAGTGGTTTTACAGGCGGCGCAAGTCATCAAAATGAAGACTGGCTTATTTCTCCTGCTATTGATTTGAGTGGACAAACAGACGTTATTATGTCATTTGAACACGCAAGAGGTCCAGCTCCCTCTATTACAGTAGGCATTGCAGAGGGATGGTACAAAGTTTATGCAACGGCAAACTACACGGATGTTGCAAACAGCACATGGGTAGAAGTACCTAATGTTTATCACGGCACAGGTGCGTGGGCTTTTGTAAATACAGGCGCATTGAACATTCCTGCAAGCGCAATTTCCGCAACAACAAGAGTTGCTTTTAAATATCTCTGTTCAGACCAGGCAAGTGCAACTTGGGAAATGAAAAATCTTGTTGTAGGAAAACAATAAGAAAATTATATCAATAAAAAAGCGCCGTCAAAATTTTGGGCGGCGCTTTTTTATAGAAAATGCCATAAAGGATTAATTTTTATTGAGGTGATTTTGTTTTTCATCTTTTGAGCCATTGCTCAGACATTTGCATCAACTAACCGCACACATCAAAGAATTAGCTTTATATGAAAACGCTACAGCGTTTCGCTATTTTGTCAGCAATCATGTATCTGTTTGCATCTTGTAGTATATCAGGTACCAAAACGTCAATGAAATCGGCGGCATATATGTCGGGACATTCGATGGGGGTGTCATTTCTGTCCCTCTATGACCGGTATCAAAGTACCAAAACCGTTGACGTATCGGACGTTACCACGTTATTCAATCTGGCAACTCTGGCGTCGGAATGTACCACACTCAGAAGTCAACTAACCGATGTATCCTACTATGTTGACTTTGCGAACGGTTTGATTACCGGCTCACAGCAAAGAATTACGCGGAGAACTGCCGATAATGTGATTAATTCGCTGCTGGGACTGGATTTCTCAATCATCACCGACGCAGTCAAAATCAACGCTATCCCCGATTCCGCTTCATCGGTAACCAATGCCTTAGTTTTATTGATAGAGCTTCTTTCGCAATGACAATTAGCGATTAGCAGAAACCATTTTGATAAAAAAACGCCATTTTCAGGGCTAAATCTTTTTTTGAGGCGCTATTTTTGATAGAAAACGGAATTGAGATAGATGAACGTTTTAAGCAGAGAGAGCAGAGGCAAACTTGTTTGACTATGCCGAGTCGCGCAAAACGACTAAATTTATTGAAC